>JANMJC010000284.1:0-6452 GCA_031371185.1 Paracoccaceae bacterium
GCGCATCCACGCGAACCATCCCAGGGGCTCTCTGCGTTTGAAGACCAAGGTGGCCTCCGTCCTTCCTGCCCTAAAGGGGCTTGCGCACCGTTTCGCGGTGGCGGGCGACCTGTGCCACGTCGGTCTCCGCCTCGAGCGCGGTCATCACCTTGTGCAGATGCTCGACATCGCGCAGTTCCACATCAACCAGCAAACGGTAAAAATCAGGTTTGCGATCAACGAACCGCAGGTCCGAGATATTGGCCTTCTGTTCGCCAATCAAGGTACAGATGCGCCCCAACACCCCTTCGTCATTGGAAATCGTCAATTCAAGCGTAACTGCGTTCACGGCGGCATGACGGCCGGCGTGCCAATGCAGATCGACCCACCGGTTCGGCTGCTCTTCGAACTCTTCCAGCGAAGGGCAATCAATGGCATGCACCACAACGCCCTGGCCGCGATGGGTGATGCCGACGATCCGCTCTCCCGGCAGGGGTTTGCAGCACGGAGCGCGGCGAAAGTTCTGGTCCGCCGTCAGGCCCAGCACGGCACGCGCGGAATCCACTTCTTCGGCCCGGCTCAGCGACAGTTCGGGATATAGCGTTTCCACCACCCGGCGCGCTGTCAGTTCGGCCGACCCAAGTTGCGCCAGCAATTCATCTTCGTCCGACACGCCCAGCATCTTGGCCGCCGTGCGCAGTGCCTTGTCGGTGGCCTTCTTGCCGACATGTTCAAAGGCCGCCCGCGCCAGTTCCTGCCCCAGCTTTACAAACCGCCCCCGGTCCTCTTCGCGCAGCGATTTGCGGATGGCCGCCTTGGCCCGGCCGGTGGTGGCGATGTCGATCCAACTGGCCTGCGGGCGCTGGCCCTCGGCGGTGATGATTTCAATCGACTGGCCGTTTTTCAGCCGCGTCCACAGGGGCACCCGAATGCCGTCGATCTTGGCCGAAACGGTGGCATTGCCGATGCGGGTGTGGATCGCATAGGAAAAGTCGATCGGCGTGGCCCCCCGGGGCAACTGGATGACATCGCCCTTGGGGGTAAAGCAGAACACCTGATCGGAATACATCTCAAGCTTGACGTTTTCCAGAAACTCGTCGTGATCGCCCTCGTCCAGCTTTTCGGTCAGGGTCGAGATCCACTTGGCCGGATCGACGGCAAAAGGGTTCTGCGACAGCACCCCCTCGCGGTAGGACCAATGGGCGGCGACCCCCGCCTCGGCCACTTCGTGCATTTCGCGGGTGCGGATCTGCACCTCGACCCGCTTGCCGTCGCGCCCCGAAACCGAGGTGTGGATCGACCGGTATCCGTTGTTCTTGGGCTGGCTGAGGTAATCCTTGAACCGCCCCGGCACCGCGCGCCAGCGTTGGTGGATCACCCCCAGAATGCGGTAGCAATCCGAGACCGAGTCGCAGATCACCCGAAAACCGTAGATGTCGGACAGCCGCGAAAAGGCCAGATCCTTTTCCTGCATCTTGCGCCAGATCGAATAGGGCTTCTTGGCGCGGCCATAGACATCGGCTTCGATCCCGGCCTTGTCCAGCTCGGCGCGCAGATCGGCGGTGATCTGATGCACCACGTCGCCGGATTCGCGCTGAAGCGTCAGGAAGCGCCGCATGATGGAAGAGCGCGCCTCGGGGTTCAGAACGCGGAACGACAGGTCTTCCAGCTCTTCGCGCATCCATTGCATGCCCATGCGACCGGCCAGCGGCGCATAGATTTCCATGGTTTCGCGCGCCTTCTGCGCCTGCTTTTCGGCGGCCATGCTTTTGATCGTGCGCATGTTGTGCAAACGGTCGGCCAGCTTGACCAGAATGACCCGCAGATCCTTGGACATCGCCATCAGCAGCTTGCGAAAATTCTCGGCCTGCTGGCTTTCGGTCGACGACAGTTGCAGGTTGGTCAGCTTGGTGACGCCGTCGACCAGTTCGGCGATCTCTTCGCCGAACAGCCGTCCCACCTCGCTGTAGGTCGATTTGGTGTCTTCGATCGTGTCGTGCAGCAAGGCGGTGACGATGGTGGCATCGTCCAGTTGCTGTTCGGTCAGGATCGCCGCGACGGCCACCGGATGGGTGAAATAGGCCTCGCCGCTTTTGCGGAACTGGCCCTCGTGCATCTTCTTGCCATAGGCATAGGCCTGACGGATCAGATCGGCATTCGCGCGCGGATTGTAGTTGCGGACAAGGGCGATCAGGTCTTCGGCATCGACGGTAATCATGCGCTACGCCTGCCGCCCCCCCGTTGGGATCAGTTGTCGCCCTGCGCTTCCATCAACTGGCGCAACATCCGTTCTTCCGACATCTCGTCATGCATCGGACGGTCCATCTCGCCGGTCATCAACAGCGCCATCTGATCGTCTTCCGGCTCGTCCACCTCGATCTGGGTCTGGTGGCTTTCGATCATCCGCTCGCGCAGCGCATTGGCGGCCTGCGTTTCATCGGCAATCTCGCGCAGGGCGACGACCGGGTTCTTGTCATTGTCGCGGTCCACCGTCGGGTGCGACCCTGCGGTGATCTCGCGCGCCCGATGGGCAGCAAGCATGACCAGTTCGAACCGGTTCGGAACCTTGTCAACGCAATCTTCAACCGTCACGCGGGCCATGAACGACTCCAGTAGAGTGGGGATCGGGAAGCGCCTACTTAGGCCCATGATCTGGGATTGACAAGGGTATTGTCAGCACAGTTTCCAACCGTTTTATCGGTTTTACAAGGCAATCACGCTGTCACGCTCGGCTTGCGGCACCGCGTTCAGCATTTCGCGCACCGACAGACCCAGCACCGGATGGCGCCAGTCAGGTGCCACTTCCGCCAGAGGAACCAGCACGAAGGCGCGGTCTTGCAGGCGCGGATGGGGCAGGATCAACTGGGCGGGAACTTCGATGCTTTGCCGGTCGAACGGCAGGCCGCGCCATAAGGCTTGCGTGGCGGGGTCGGGCAGAACCAGATCGTCAAAGGCCACAAGATCAAGGTCCAGCGTGCGCCCCGCCCACCGCGAAAGCCGCTCGCGGCCATATTGCGCTTCGATCTGGTGCAGTTCCTGCAGCACCGCAAGGGCGGTCAGGTCTTCGCTCAGGTCCAGACAGGCCGCCGCGTTGGCATAATCCGGGCCCGAACCGGCGGGAAAGGCCGGGTTGCGATAGACCCGGCTGGCCTGCAGCGCCCCAAACCGGTCCCGCAGCGCCTCCAGTGCCGCCCGCAACGTATCGGCCGGAGTGCCCGCGGACGAAGCGAGATTCCCCCCAAGCGCGACAAGGGCCGTATGACGATACATGACAGCGTACCTATCCTTTAGTATAGTGAAGCGGTTGCCTTGTGTGGAAAGGCTTGATGCGTTGCGCGATCTTAGGTTACTTGGATCCGTTTTGCCGGAAAATTTTCCACCGAATCCACTCACCCGGACGATTTACCAGCAAAGCATTTTTTCGAGGGGAAGATAAATGTTTTATAAAGACGAACGGCTTGCGCTGTTCATCG
The DNA here is from genome assembly GCA_031371185.1 of Paracoccaceae bacterium. GTDB lineage: Bacteria > Pseudomonadota > Alphaproteobacteria > Rhodobacterales > Rhodobacteraceae > CAIYZT01. The sequence goes on from JANMJC010000284.1 coordinate 3,453, forward strand.
ACGGTTCGAACCTCTACGCTGCGGCGAAATCCTTAGGGTTCGACATCGACTACAAACTGCTTCGTCAAGAGTTCCTGCGTCGCGGCAAGCTGCTGCGCGCCTTTTACTATACCGCCCTGCTGGAGAACGATGAATACTCACCGATTCGTCCTCTGGTTGATTGGTTGAACTACAACGGCTTTACCATGGTCACCAAACCGGCCAAGGAATATACCGACAGCCAGGGCCGTCGCAAGGTCAAGGGCAACATGGACATCGAACTGACAGTCGATGCCATGGAGCTTGCGCCCCGCGTCGACCACATCGTTCTGTTCTCTGGCGACGGCGATTTCCGCCCCCTGGTGGAAAGCCTTCAGCGTCAGGGTGTGCGGGTGTCTGTGGTGTCAACCATCCGCAGCCAGCCGCCGATGATCGCCGATGAATTGCGTCGTCAGGCCGACAATTTCATCGAGTTGGACGAGCTGCGCGACGTCATCGGACGTCCGCCGCGCGAACCGCGCCCGATGGACACCGAACTGCTGTCCGCCGACGCGAAATAGGTCGATGCAGGCGAAAACAGGGTCGGAGGGGGCAACTCTTCCGGCCTTTTCCCTTGCCCCATGGACCTTCGGCCCGTCTGGCCCTACCTAAGGTGCATCAGCCCGAGGTTCCCATGCCGACACTTGCCCCCCTGACCCTGTACCTGGCCGCGCCGCGTGGATTCTGCGCCGGGGTGGACCGCGCCATCAAGATCGTCGAACTCGCGCTCGAAAAATGGGGCGCTCCGGTCTATGTGCGCCACGAGATCGTGCACAACAAATTCGTCGTCGATGCCCTGCGCGACAAGGGGGCGATTTTTGTCGAGGAACTGGACGACTGCCCGGATGATCGCCCGGTGATCTTTTCAGCCCATGGCGTGCCCAAGGCCGTCCCGGCCGAGGCCCAACGCCGCCACATGATCGCCGTCGATGCCACCTGCCCTCTGGTCACCAAGGTTCACAACGAGGCGCAGCGCCATTTCGAGAACGGTCTGCAAATGGTGATGATCGGCCATGACGGCCACCCCGAAACCGTGGGCACCATGGGGCAACTGCCCCTGGGCGAGGTCTTGCTGGTGGAAACTGTCGCGGATGTGGCGGGCCTTTCGGTGCGCGATCCGGCCAGACTGGCCTTCATCACCCAGACCACGCTTTCGGTCGATGACACGGCGGGCATCGTGGCCGCATTGAAAGAGCGTTTCCCCGGCATTGTCGGGCCGCACAAGGAAGACATCTGTTACGCCACCACCAACCGTCAGGCGGCGGTCAAGGAAATTGCCGGGCGCATCGACGCGCTGCTGGTGATCGGCGCCCCGAATTCATCGAACTCCCGGCGGCTGGTCGAAGTGGGGCGCGCGGCGGGCTGCCCCTATGCCCAACTGGTGCAGCGTGCGACCGAGATCGACTGGCGCGCCCTGCAGGGGGCCAAGGCCATTGGACTGACGGCAGGCGCTTCCGCCCCCGAAGACCTGGTGACCGAAGTGATCGACGCCCTGAAGGCCCGTTTTGCGGTGACGGTCGAACTGGTGGAAACCGCACAGGAAAACGTGGAATTCAAAGTGCCGCGCGTGCTGCGCGAACCGGCCTGACGCCCGATGACAGCCATTCCGCGCGCCGCCCTGATCCTTGGTCTGGCCGGGCTTGCCCCTTTCGGGTGGAGTGTCGCAAGCGCCCTGTCGCCCGTCCTTGCCGATTTTGGCCAAAGCTGGGTCGGTCCGCGCTTTGTCGGGCCCTATGTGGGCCTGCAATATGGCACGATCATTCTGGCCTTCATGTCCGGCGTATTGTGGGGCTTTGCCACAAGGGCCGAAGGGCGGGTGGCCGCCCTGGGTTACGCCCTGTCGGTGATTCCGGCCGTTTGGGCGTTCCTTTTCGTCGGGGGCGGGCCGCAAAGCGCGACCCTGTGGCTGGCGGCGGGGTTTGTGCTTCTTTTGGGGCTGGACTGGCTGTTCTGGTTCCATGGCTTGGCACCCGACTGGTGGATGCGCCTGCGCATTTTGCTGACCGCCGTGGTGCTGATCTGCCTGTTGGGCGCCGGGATCGGTTGACCTGAGACCGCGCTTTGCCCTATGCCCGGACCGAACCCAACGAGGCCCCCATGACCGATCTGATCGCTTTCACCGACGGCGCCTGTTCCGGCAACCCGGGCCCCGGTGGCTGGGGCGTCCTGATGCAGGCGCGCGACGGCGTTACGGTGGTCAAGGAACGCGAGTTGCAGGGCGGCGAGGCCCAGACCACCAACAACCGGATGGAGTTGATGGCCGCAATCTCGGCGCTTGAAGCGTTGAGCCGCCCGACCGAACTGACCATCGTGACCGATAGTGCCTATGTGAAAAACGGCATCACCGAATGGATTCACGGCTGGAAGCGCAAGGGATGGCGGGCGTCCGGCGGCAGTCCGGTCAAGAATGTCGAGTTGTGGCAAAGGCTTGACGCCGCGCAGGCCCGCCACACCGTGATGTGGAAATGGATCAAGGGCCATGCCGGCCACGCCGAAAACGAACGCGCCGATGCGCTGGCCCGCGCCGGGATGGCCCCGTTCAAACCCTGACTTTGCCCTCAGGCCGCGAAGGCTTGCCAAAGCGGAAATCGCTTGGCGCGGGCTGAACGGCGCGAAGCGCGATTGTTCCTTTGACATCTGGTCCAGCCCGCAGCCCAAGGGAAGGACAGAAAGTTGAACCGTCGCGCCATGCCGGGCCGGGGGGGGCCAAAAGTTCGGACCGGACCAGAGCTTCCAGGCACGCAACGACCTTTTGCCAACTTTGGCCCATGACACACCGGAATTGCCCGGCATCCCCGGGTTCCGCCGAAGCGTCTTGTCAAAAGCCGGTCAAATCCAATCCAGATTCACCCGTCCGGCGGGATATTTGACGGCAAAGCTTTCGCGGATGGCACGGTAGCGGTCTTTCAAGTCGCGGAATTTGCGTTCGTGGGTTTCGGCGACCAGACAGCGCACATGCCTGAACAGGTCTTCGGCATCCAT
>JANMJC010000257.1:0-3917 GCA_031371185.1 Paracoccaceae bacterium
GAACGACATACTGCAGCTCAAGCTGGACAAGGCGGCGGAAAACACCCTGCGTTTCGTGATCAACACGACGGTAGGCATCGGCGGCATCTTCGATCCTGCGACCGCGCTTGGCGTGGCGGGCGATGAAACCGACTTTGGCGAAACCCTGCATGTCTGGGGCGTGCCCGAGGGCAACTACGCCGAATTGCCCTTTGTCGGCCCCACCACGGACCGCGATTTTGCCGGGACTCTGGTTGATTTCGCCATGAACCCGCTGCGACTGATCGTGCCGAAACAATATGCCATGGTGCCGACGCTTGCGAAACTTGCTGCAAGAATTGGTGATCGGGGGCGCTATTCCGAAACCTACGACAGCGTCCTATATGACAGTGCAGATGGTTACGCCCAGACGCGGTTGCTGTATCTGCAGAACCGCCGTTACGAGTTGGGCATGACCTCGGCCGAGGAAGCCTATGTTGACCCTTATGAGGACCCCTATGCCCAGTGATCGCAATGCCGGTGACAGCCAGTCCCTCTCGCGCCGTGCCTTTGGTGCGGGTCTTGCGGCGGGGGCGGGCTATCTGGCCTTTGCCCTGCCGGTTCGCGCCCTGACCACGGATCAGGCCCGCGCCCTGATCGACACTGTCGTCGCCGAGGTGAATTCAGTCATCAATTCGGGCAAATCCGAATCGGCGATGTTCAAGGATTTTGAACAGATTTTCGCCAACTACGCCGACGTGCCGACAATTTCGCGCTCGGCTTTGGGTGTGGCGTCAAAGTCGGCCAGTGCGGCGCAGATGACGGCCTTCACCAAGGCCTTCCGGGGTTACATCAGCCGCAAATACGGCCGGCGGTTCCGCGAATTCATCGGCGGCAAGATCGAAGTGACCGACAGCCAGCCGGTCAAGAGCTTTTTCGAAGTGGTCTCGGTTGCGCGCCTGCAGGGCGAGGCACCGTTTGACCTGCGCTGGCATGTGTCGGACAAGTCGGGCAAGAACCTGTTTTTCAACATCATCATCGAAGGCGTCAACATGCTGGCGACCGAACGGACCGAGATCGGGGCGATGCTGGACGCGAACGGCGGCGATCTGGACAAGACCATCGCGCAGATGATGACGATCTGATCTGCCCGGGGCGAACGAAATGGGCCCGGTCCTTGCAAAGGGGCCGGGCTTTTTCGTCGGCGGGGTTTCGGGGCAGCAAGATTCCTTGGAAAGTCACCATCTTCTGCCCGTTTGGTCGAACGGGAAAAGCCGAACCTCCAGTGGAGGATCGGCCCCGATCATGTGGGAACGACGCGAATTGGCCATTTCCGAAGAGATGCCAGAGGGCAGCGCCTGACCTGGCGGGCGAGACGCTAAGGGCGGCACCGTTGCGCTGTGGCAGGCTTGATGGAGCCTGCCAATTTCCCGCATAGCCGGTTCCGCTCTCTAATTGTTCTTGCCAAACAACCGCTTGAACAACCCCGCCACCGGGTCTTTCTGCTTCTTCTGGCCCTTGGGTTGCCCCTGTGGCTGTTCGACCATGCCCGGAAACACCTCTTGCTGCGCGCTGATCTGTGGTGGGGCGCGCGGGGCGGGAACCACCATCGGCAGGGGCGTTGGCGTCATGCCTTCCACGATCCGCGCCATGGTCTCGTGCCAGATCTCGGCGGGCAACCCGCCTCCGGTCACCCCGTCCAGCGGCGTGTTGTCATCGTAACCCATCCAGACCCCGGTGACATAATCGGCCGTAAAGCCGATGAACCAGGCGTCGCGGGCGGCCTGCGTGGTGCCGGTCTTGCCCGCCACCTCCCAGCCCTCCAGCCGGGCGCGCGTGCCCGTGCCACGTTCGACGACCTGGGACATCATATAGATCAAAAGCTGCGATGCCTCTTGCGAAATCACCCGCTCGCCAATCCCGCCGCCCTTGCCGATCAGCGGGTCAGTCTCGCCCTTCAGCTGCAGTTCAACCATGCCGTAGGGCGTCACCGAAGACCCGCCGTTCAGAATGCCGGCATAGGCCCCGGTCATGGTCAGCAGCGTTGATTCCGACGCCCCAAGCGCCAGGGCCGGACCGGTCGCCAGATCGGCCGGCAGACCAAAACCGGTCGCCACCGCCCGCACCGCCTCGCGTCCCACCGCCTCGGAGACCTTGACGGCGGGAATGTTGCGACTTTCGGCCAGCGCATCTGTCAGCGTGATCATGCCCTTGTATTCGCGGTCGTAATTGTCGGGTGACCAGGGCCCTGATCCCGGAATGTCGATGGTCAGCGGGCTGTCATCGACGAAATCCATCGGGCTCCACCCCAGATCCAGCGCGGCGGCATAGACGAAGGGTTTGAAGCTTGACCCGGTCTGGCGCAGCGCCTGCGTCGCTCGGTTGAACGCGCCCGCCGTTTCGGTCTTGCGCCCGCCCACCATGGCACGCACCGCGCCGTCCGCACTCATGACCACGATCGCGGCTTGCGCGTTCGACCCCTCCTTGATCTTGTTTTCAAACACCCAAGCCAGCGCCTCTTCGGCCTTGGCCTGCATGTCGGGGTCCATCGTTGTGTCGATGATCACATCCTCGGTGGTTTCCTTGGTCAGAAAGGCCGGCGCGCTTTCCATCACCCAGTCGGCAAAGAATCCGCCCGCGTTCTGGGAGGCCGCCGCCGAAAGCTGGGCCGGATTGTCGATGGCCTGCTGCGCCTCGGCCTCGGTCAGATAGCCTTGTTCGCGCATCAACCCGATGATCACCGCCGCCCGGTCCTGCGCGCGTTGCAGGTTGTTGGTCGGCGCGTATTTCGACGGGGCCTTCAGCAGGCCTGCCAGCATCGCCGCCTCGGCCGGGTTCACCTGATTGGCGGATTTGCCGAAATAGCGCTGTGCCGCCGCCTCGAAGCCCCGCGCGCCTGCCCCCAGATAGGCCCGGTTGAAATAGATCGTCAGGATATCGGCCTTGGTGTATTTCGCCTCCATCGCCATGGCATAGGGAATTTCCTTGACCTTGCGCCAGATCCCGCCCGACCGGCAGTCTTCCTCATAGGCGGCTTCGGTCTTCCAGGTGGCGGCGTCATAGGGCACACCCAGGCACAGCAATTTGGCGACCTGCTGGGTGATTGTCGATCCGCCGTTGCCCTCCAGCGGCCCGCGCCCTGCGGCAAGGTTGATGCTGATGGCGCTGGCGATGCCGCGCGGGGAAATGCCGAAATGCTGATAGAACCGCTTGTCCTCGGTCGCGACCACGGCATGCAGAAGATAGGGCGAGACGGTGTCCGATGTGATCTGCCCGCCAAAGCTTTCGCCGCGCCAGGCAAAGACCTCGCCGTGGCGGTCCAGCATGGTGACCGAACCGCGCGCGCGGGCGTCCAGCAGGTCCGCGACCGGGGGAAGCTGGCTGTAGAAGTAGAAAATCACGCCCGCCAGTCCCAGGGCTGTCACAAAGCCCACGCGCCAGGTCACGCCCCAGACCAGCCGCCAGACAAACAGCACCGCCCGCGTCAACAGCCCCTGCTTGCGCGCCGGAGGTTTGCGCCGAGTAGAGCCGCCCTTGCCCGATCCGCTGCCCGATCCGGCCTTGGGGCCGGGTTTCTGAGGAGTGGGCGTGCGGGCCGCATATCGGCGGTCCGCCACCATTGCCCCACGTCCGTTCGACGCTGCCGCCATGCCTTGATCCTGCTCTTCTTGGTCTTTTGCCGCCATCCTATCCGGCTTTTGGGCGAATGTGGAGTGGCAGGGCAAGGGGAAGGTTCTGTTCAACGCGCCGGGAAAACAAGCAAGGGGGCGCTCAAACGATTAAAAGACGGGCATCGCCGTTTTTCGCGCTGTTTTCCGCCGACGACGCGTTGCGCTGCACCTGCAGCATACGCCTGATAGCCCCATCGGCCCGGGGATGACCCCCGGGCGCAACCTGGGGTGTGTCATGAAGATGATCATTGCCGCCATCAAACCCTACAAGCTGGACGAGGTCCGCGA
>JANMJC010000290.1:0-3483 GCA_031371185.1 Paracoccaceae bacterium
ACTCGCGCGCGCGGGTATGGGCCCGCACGATCCCCGCCACCGAATTCACATCGGCAATCGCAATCGCCGCCAGCCCCAGGTCGGCCGCGCGCACCACATAGTCTTCGGGATGCGAGGCCCCGGTCAGAAAGGTGAAATTGGACAGCGCCGAGAGTTCGACGAAGGGCATGGGCGGGACAGTGCGTTGGGATTTTCAGGAACGAATGCAGAACATTGTAGCGGTTCCGAATGATTCTGCCAGCCCCTGCATGAAGCCACCCTGCACCTTCACTTTGATCCAAATATCCCGACGCACCGCCAGGGCGTGCACGGCACAGGAACCAAGGCTCACAAAACGAACCCTGCACTTCGCAACAGATCACGCCGGATCCGGCACGAACACCTTGTGCGGATGCACCTCGCCGCCCCGATAGCGCCCCACGGCCACGGCATGGCCGTCGCGGCTGGCCCAGCATTCGGTGCCATAGTCCAGATGGCCCAGCACCTGCCCCGGATTGCCGTGGCGCATCCGGTGCGCGCCCTCTTCGGTGGCCGCGACCTGCGGCAGATCGGCGAGACCCAGTTCCAGCGGCAGAACCCGTGCCGCCAGTTCGGGCGTCCGCGCCATGGCCTCGATCTGGTCCATCGTCAGACCCTGATCGACGTGAAAAGGCCCCGACCATTCGCGGCGCAGCCAGGCGACATGGCCCAGACAGCCCAGAACCGCCCCCAGATCGCGCGCGACGCTGCGCACATAGCCGCCCTTGCCGCAGACCATTTCCAGCAGCACATGGTCGGGGTCGGGGCGCTCCAGCATCTCCAGCCGGTCAACCCACAGATCGCGCGCGGCCAGGTCCATCGCAACCCCGGCGCGCGCCAGATCATAGGCCCGCTCGCCCTCCACCTTCACGGCGGAAACCTGCGGCGGAACCTGCATTATCTGCCCGCGAAACGGCGCAAGGGCGGCGGCGATGGCGGCATCCGTCGGACGCAGGTCGCAGGTTTCCAGAACCGCGCCCTCGGCGTCATCGGTGCTGGTCGCGGCCCCGAACCGCACCTGGAAGCGATAGCATTTCAGCGCGTCGGTGATGTAGGGCACCGTCTTGGTCGCCTCGCCCAGGGCGATCGCCAGAACCCCGGTCGCGGCGGGGTCCAGCGTGCCCGCGTGCCCTGCCTTCTGCGCGTTCAGCGCCCACCTGACCTTGCCCACCACGGCCGTTGAATTGACCCCCGCCGGCGTGTCCACGATCAGCCAGCCCGAAACCGCCAGCCCCTTCTTTCCCTTTGCCATCACGGCTCCTGTGGTGTGGCCCCGGGGCCGGATGCTGCATCTGCGACCACCGCCACGATGGGCCCGATCGGAAAGCCGATGTCGCTGCGTCCCAGATCCGGCGCATAAAGCCGCGAGATCGAACCGTCCAGAAACAGCGCCTGCTTTACGCCCAATTCGTCGCGGAACAGCCGCGCAAAGCTGTGAAAGTTCACCTCGTCATTCGAAATCGCAAACAGGGCGGTGCTGCCATCGTCCGACACGCCAACCCCATTGCGATAATTCAGCGAGTCCGAGGATTTCAGGAACTTCGGATGCAGCGCGCCATCGATCACCAGCATCGGGCCGGACTGTGTGGCCATCCAGCAGGCCGGTTTCACCTTGGCAAAGGCGCGGCTTTCAAGAATCTGAAACGCCGGGCCACTGTCTCCCGCCTGCGTCATGCAGAAGACCCCGTTGGGCAGCAGGCCGAAATTGCCCGGCCCGTCGCGCAAAACCAGCTTTTGCCGTTCGATCCCGGCTTCGACATACAGACCGACCGGGGCCAGATCCGGGTCGAACATGCCGGCATTCATCGCAAAGCCCAAGGTCTTGCCCGCAGGCTGCAGAAAGCTTTCCAAGGCGGCGAAATTGGCAAAGGGGCCATCAGGGCCCTGATAGAACAGGCGCAGATCCTCGGTCGCACCAACCTCGCAGACCGTGTAACCTGCCTGATCAAAGGTCAGATCCCGGCAGGTGACCGCCGCCGCGACCTGTGGCAACATCAGGCCCCAGACCGCCCAGACTGCCCGCCTCACGCTTTGTCCGCCTCGTCATCCTGATCGCCGGACAGGTCGCGCTGGATGTCGGGGTCGGCAAACAGCCGCCGGGTTTCGTCCAGCCGGTCAAAGGTGTGATCGGCGCGAAACCGCAGGTCGGGCGCGTATTTCAGGCTCAGACCCGACGACAGCCGACGCCGAAGCTCGAACTTGTTGCGCGCCAGCGCGGCAATCGCCTCTTGCACCGTTGCCCCGCCCATCAGCGGCATGACATAGACCGTGGCCACCTTCAGATCGGGCGAGCATGACACCTCGCCCACCGTGATCGACATGCGGTTCAGGTCGGGATCGTGAATTTCGGCCCGGTTCAGAACCTCTGACAGGGTTCGCCTTACCAGTTCGCCAACCCGAAGCTGGCGTTGCGAGGGGCCATTGCCCGAAGAGAAGCGTTTGTTCGACATGGGGGCCAGATAATCGCTTTCGCGCCCGCCCGCAACGGCGGGCTTTCGCGGCTGGCTGAAAGAAGCTAAACCGACCCGAACTTCAAGGAGACCGAGATGAGCACACCCCCGGGCATCGTCGTGACCGGCGCGTCGGGCCAGATGGGCCAGACCCTGATCCGGCTTCTGGCCGGGGCGCAGTCCCTGCGGCTGGTGGGGGCGGTCGAACGCGGCGGGCATCCGTGGATCGGTCGCGACGTGGGCGAGGCGATGGGCGGCCCGCCCCTGGGCGTGACGGTGACCGATGACGCGCTGGAGGCGTTTTCGCAAGCGCAGGGCGTGATCGATTTCACCGCCCCCGCCGCCAGTGTCGAATTTGCCGGGCTTGCCGCGCAGGCCCGCGCCGTCCATGTGATCGGCACCACGGGTCTTGAGGCCGAGCATGTCCGCAAGATCGACCTTGCCGCCCATCACGCCGTGATCGTGCGGGCGGGCAACATGAGCCTCGGGGTCAACCTGCTGGTCGGGCTGACCCAAAAGGTCGCGGCAGCACTGGATGCGGATTGGGACATCGAAGTGATCGAAGCCCACCACCGCCGCAAGGTCGATGCGCCCTCGGGCACCGCGCTGATGCTGGGTCAGGCGGCGGCCGAGGGGCGCGGGATTGGCCTTGAACAGGCGCGGGTGGCCGCGCGCGACGGCATCACCGGCCCGCGCGCGCCCGGCAGCATCGGGTTTTCGGCGATCCGGGGCGGCGACATCGTGGGCGAGCATGACGTAGTCTTTGCCACCGTAGGCGAGCGCATCGTGCTGCGCCACATCGCCACCGATCGCACGATCTTTGCGCGCGGGGCCCTGCGCGCGGTCTTGTGGGGGCAAGGCCAGAAGCCGGGGCATTATGACATGATGGACGTTCTCGGCCTTTGATCGCGAGAGAAGATTTTTCGGACGAAAAATCTTCGGGCACAAAAATTTTCGGAGGAAAATTTTTGCCCTTCAGCCGTCAAGGTCGATCCGGCCCCTTTCGCCCGCCAGA
>JANMJC010000272.1:0-3102 GCA_031371185.1 Paracoccaceae bacterium
CCAACACCTCGTCAATCTCGATTACCCGTCTCGCCGCAGCAACAGACCGTCCGGAAAAATTCATGGGCGTGCATTTCATGAATCCGGTTCCGGTTATGGAGCTGGTCGAGCTGATCCGCGGCATTGCCACCGACGAGCCGACCTACAAGGCGATGCTGACGGTGGTGGAAAAGCTGGGCAAGACAGCGGCCAGCGCCGAGGATTTCCCGGGTTTCATCGTCAACCGCATCCTGATGCCGATGATCAACGAGGCGGTCTATACGCTTTACGAAGGCGTGGGCTCGGTCAAATCCATCGACCAGTCGCTGAAACTGGGGGCCAACCATCCGATGGGGCCGCTGGAATTGGCCGATTTCATCGGGCTGGATACCTGCCTTGCGATCATGAACGTATTGCATGAGGGGCTGGCGGATACCAAATACCGGCCCTGTCCGCTGCTCACGAAATATGTCGAGGCGGGCTGGCTGGGCCGCAAGACCGAGCGGGGCTTTTACGATTACCGGGGCGAAGTGCCGGTGCCGACAAGGTAAGGTTCGGCCCGCGACTTGCGCCGCAGGAACGGCTCTTCAATCAGAAACCACGACAGATAGCCCAGGCCAAGGGTGCTGATCAGGCACAAGATCAGGTAAGGCGCGATGCCGATGGCGGTGCCCATCAAGCCCAGCAAGATCTGCTGCACGGTCCATCCCCAGATGTAGATGCCATAGGACGGGTCTGCCCAATCCTGTTTCGACACCCAGCCCCGCCCCAGACCTTTCTGGCCCAGCCAAAGCAGAGGATAAGCGGCAAGGATCGGAAAAAGGAACAGGGACAGGGCCGACCATTGCGGGAGATACACCATGGCAAGGACAAGACCCGCGCCACTGAACGCCGCCCAGTTGCCCTGGGCCCGATGCCCGTGTGCGGTCAGCCGCAGCACCATTCCAGCCATGAAACAGGGCAGGACAAAGCTGGCTTCGCCAAGGAACTGCGTAACGTGAAGTTCGTATTTGAAGGCAAAGAGCACAGTGGCCGCCGCAATTCCCATCACCACCGTTGGCCGCAAAAGACCGCAGGCAAATAGCAGTCCGACCATGGCGTAGCAGGCAATTTCGATGCGGATGGTCCACAGCACACCATTGACGATACCCGTATATTTTTCCTGACCCTCAAGGGCGGGTGCGTAAAAGGACAGGTCGGTGAAATACAGCCCGCCCTCTTGCAGGGTCAGAACCCTTAACAGCATCTTCCAGGTTTCCGGATTTGCAAGAAAGGCACGGGCGCCGTTATCGGCAAAGAAGGGGGCCACAATCAACGTACCGACCACAGTGGCCGCGACAAAGGCGGGCAGGATGCGGCGGACCCGTTTCATGGCAAACTCTGTCAGGTTTGAACTGCGCAGCGCGCTGTCGCTGACCAGATAGCCGCTGAGGATGAAGAAGACGAAGACGCCGTAGATGCCCAGAATATGACCGGTGACCATGCGGACCGGCTCGTTCAGCGCTGTTCCTTGCGCCAAAAGCAGGCTGTGCGAAAAGATCACGCCCAAGGCGGCGAGAATGCGCAGGACATCAAATCCGGGCAGCAGCACTGACGGCGCCTGCGCGACGCTTTGCCCAAGTGGACGGGGTTCGGAAAAGCTGGCGGTTTCAGTCACGGCAGTGGAGCCTTGCTGCCCAGATCCAACGTTTGCTGGCGCAGCCAGGCCAGAAACCCGCGCGGGTTGCCGTCCCACTTCTTCAACTCGTCCGCCGAAATCGGCTGACCGACGAAGGGGCGCTGCGGTTTGAACAGCGCCCGCTTGATTTCATACAAGAGCAGGCCCTGCCGCAGCGTGTCGCCCAACTGGTTGGCGATCTGGAACGCCCGGCTGTTCTGCCCGGTGAAGTGGATCGGCACAATCTGCGCCCCGCTTCGGGCAATCATCTTGTGGGTAAAGACGTTCCACTCGGCCTCGACCGCCGGACCGAACCACCCTTCGGACGTGGCCACCTTGCCAGCCGGGAACAGGATCACCAATCCCCCGGCCTTCAGATGCGCCATGGTCAGATCGCGCATCTGCAACCCCAGCTCGCGGCTGTTCTCTTCATGCGGAAAGGGCACCGGAATCATGAACTGCTCGATCTCGGGAATGCCGGTCAGCAGGGATCGGGTCAGGATCTTGAAATCGCCGCGCACCCGCGACACCAGTTCGCCCATGATCATGCCATCGACCAGCCCGTGCGGATGGTTGGCCACCACCACCACCGGGCCGGTGGCCGGTATGCGGGCAATCTCGGCGTCGGGCGTGTCGATGCGAATGCCCATCTGTCGCACCGCCTTGGACCAGAACGGCACCCCTACCGGCGCGCCGGACCGTTCAAAGTCGCGAATCAGGCTAAGAAGATGCAGTTTGGCCGTCAGCCATTCGATGGCGCGAATGGTCAGAACCTTGGCCGGATTGGTAAAGGTTCCGGCATAAGACAGGCGACGCATGTCATACTGCCGCTTTGCTGCGGCGGTGGGCACCGCCGTTTCAGCGGTTGCAGGGCCATCCAGATGTGTCAACGAGCGTCCGCCTTCTTGTTCGTCGCTCAATAGTCTTCGCCAAATCGGTCGGCCACAAGCGCCTGTAGCGCGACCAAGAGGTTTTCCGCCTCTGCCCCTTCGGTCGTCACCTGGATCGCGGTTCCCCGCGCGGCCCCCAGCATCAGCAATCCCATGATCGAATCACCCGAAACGGTTTCGCCATCTTTGGTCACCTCGGCCTGGGCGTCAAAGGATTCGACCAGTTCCACGAATTTGGCCGATGCCCGGGCATGCAGGCCCTTTTCGTTGATGATGTTCAAGGTTGCAGCACCCATGGTGTCAGGCCCCCCCGCCCAGATCAAGACTGTCGATGTATTTGCGCCCGGCGTCCAGTGCGGCCGAAACCGCCTCGGCCACCGGAAGATCGCGCGACTTGGTCAGCTTGATCAGCATCGGCAGGTTCGCCCCATAGACAATGCGGCGGCCAGAGCCGATGGCACAGGCCAGAAGCGACAGGTTGGACGGAGAGCCGCCGAACATGTCGGTCACGACGACAACCCCGTCGCCCCGGTCAACCGCATCGGCGGCGTCACAGATTTCGGCCTGCTTCTTGCC
>JANMJC010000280.1:0-2350 GCA_031371185.1 Paracoccaceae bacterium
CCGCCAGGTCCCAGTCGGGGCTGGCGGCGATGGCCGGAACATGCTGATCCCGCGCGATCTTTCCGATGCCGACCAGGGCGATCTTTTGGCTGGCGATCCGGGTCTTGACCATCAATGGCTGTCCTTGCCGACCGGATTGCCCCTGCAGCCTTGCAGGAAATCCAGATCGGCCCCGGTGTCGGCCCCCATGACATGGGCCTGATGCAGCCAGGCATAGCCGCCGTCCGGCCCCCCGCTGCGCGCCGACCACTTCGCCAGTCGCGCGGCCAGTTCGGCGTCGGAGATGTCCAGATGCAGGCGGCGGTTCGGCACGTCCAACTCGATGAAATCGCCGTTTTGCACCACGGCCAGCGGCCCGCCCACGGCGGCCTCGGGCGAGGTGTGCAGGCAGACGGTACCAAAGGCCGTGCCCGACATCCGCGCGTCCGAGATGCGCACCATATCGGTGATGCCGCGGCGCAGGACCTTGGGCGGCAGGCCCATGTTGCCGACCTCGGCCATGCCGGGATAGCCCTTGGGCCCGCAGTTCTTCAGCACCATGACGCAGGTCTCGTCGATGTCCAAAGCCTCGTCGTTGATGCGGGCCTTGTAGTCGTCGATGTCTTCGAACACCACGGCGCGGCCGCGATGCACCATCAGCGCCGGGGTAGCGGCCGAGGGTTTCAGCACCGCCCCCTTGGGCGCCAGATTGCCGCGCAGCACCACCACGCCGCCCGATTGGGTCAGGGCCTTGTCGGCGGGCAGGATCACGTCGGGGTTGTGGTTGGTGACATCCTTGACCTGATCCCACATCGTCTCGCCCGAGACGGTCAGCGCGTCCTTGTGCAACAGCCCGGCCTCGCCCAGACGCTTGATCACCACCGGCAGGCCGCCGGCATAGAAGAATTCCTCCATCAGATATTTGCCCGAGGGCATCAGGTTGACGATCGTGGGCACATCGCGCCCGCAGCGGTCCCAGTCGTCAAGCGTCAGATCAATCCCGACCCGGCCCGCGATGGCCAGCAGATGGATCACGGCATTGGTGCTGCCACCAATGGCGGCATTGGTGCGGATGGCGTTTTCAAAGGCCTCTTTCCTGAGGATGTCCGACGGTTTCAGGTCATCCTTGACCATCTGCACGATGCGCCGCCCGGTCAGTTGCGCCATGACCCGGCGCCGGCTGTCGACCGCCGGAATCGCCGCATTGCCCGACAGCGCCATGCCCAGGGCCTCGGCCATGGATGCCATGGTGCTTGCCGTGCCCATGGTGTTGCACGACCCCGGGCTGCGGCTCATCGAGGCCTCGGCTTCGACGAATTCTTCCTTGGTCATGGTGCCCGCCTTGACCGCTTCGGAGAACTTCCACAGATGGGTGCCAGAGCCCACCCGCTCGTTCTTGTAATAGCCGTTCAGCATCGGCCCGCCGGTCACGATGATCGACGGCAGGTCGGTCGAGGCGGCGGCCATCAACAGGCTGGGCGTGGTCTTGTCGCAGCCCACCAGAAGCACGCAGCCATCCATCGGCTGGCCGCGCATCTGCTCTTCGACCGCCATGGCGGCCAGATTGCGGAACATCATCGCGGTCGGGCGAAAGGCGCTTTCAGAGGTGGAAAACACCGGAACCTCAACCGGAAAGCCGCCCGCCTCGTAGATCCCGTGCTTCACCTGCTGTGCGAGGTCATTCAAATGGGCGTTGCAGGGCGTCAGTTCCGACCAGGTGTTCAAGATGCCGATCACCGGGCGGCCGTCGAACAGATCGGGCGGGAAGCCCTGATTTTTCATCCAGCCCCGGTGATAGATGTTGTCCTTCGACGTGCCGCCGAACCAGGTTTGCGAGCGCAGTTTGCGGGGCCAGGCGGCGGGTTTGAAGGTCATGGGGCATACCTTTGCAAAGGGGGGCTTCGCGGGAAGGATGGACGCTGTCTGACATATCTGTCAAATGGCATGATTGGGCAATTACATGGCCAGAATGATATGTCGGATGCCTTGGGACTGGGGCCTGCCGCGCTGCGCGGGTTGAAACTGGCGCATCTGCGGCTGATGGCGGAATTGCAGACCACGCCGCAATTGACGCTGGCCGCGGCGCGCCTGGGCCTGTCGCAGCCGGCTGCCTCGCGGCTTCTGGCCGAGGTGGAACGGATCGTCGGCCAGCCGGTGCACAAGCGGCAGGGCCGCAGCCTTACGCTGACCGAGGTGGGCATGGCGCTTGCGCGGCGGGCCGGGCGGATCGCTCTGGAACTGGCCGATGCGGTGCGCGACATGACCGAGGCGGCGGGCGGAACCGTGGGCTCCGTGTGCATCGGATCGGTGACCGGGCCGGCGCTGAACCTGGTTCTGCCTGCCTTGACCGCGGAGCAGCGTCTGCACCCGG
>JANMJC010000292.1:0-1895 GCA_031371185.1 Paracoccaceae bacterium
GCGCTGCGCTTTGCCGCCCTATCCTGGATTGCGGCCCGCCTGGCGCGCGAAGGCTGCGACGGCTGGAAGCCTCAGGTTCTGCACGCCCATGACTGGCAGGCGGGGTTCGCGCCGGCCTATCTGGCCTATGGCGGGTCGGGCGGGGTGGGCACGGTGATGACGGTGCACAACATCGCCTTTCAAGGCTGGGCCCCGGCGGCGCAACTGGGCGCTCTGCGCCTGCCGCTGACGGAGTTTCACCCTGCGGCACTGGAATACTACGGTGGTCTGTCCAGCCTGAAGGCCGGGTTGATCACCTGCGAGCGAATAACAACGGTTTCGCCCACTTACGCGACAGAGTTGATGCGGCCGGAGTTTGGCATGGGGTTGCAGGGTGTGATTGCCGCGCGCGCCGATGTGGTGTCGGGCATTCTGAACGGGGTCGATGCCGGGGTCTGGTCGCCGCAGTCCGAACCGATCCCCTATTCGGTCAAGGCGATGAAGGGCAAGGCCACCAACCGGGCCGCCCTTTGCGCCGAATTCGGGTTGGATGTGCCGGGACCCTTGGCGATTCTTGTCAGCCGGTTGACCGAACAGAAGGGTATCGACCTTCTGGCCGGGGTGATCCCCGAGTTCGTGGCCGGTGGCGGCGGCCTGGTGGTTCTGGGGTCGGGCGATCCCGCCCTTGAGGGGGCGGTGCGCGGCCTCGCGGCGCGCCATGCCGGGCGGGTGGCGGTGACCATCGGCTATGACGAGGCGCTGTCACACCGTCTGTTTGCCGGGGGCGACGCGGTTCTGGTGCCGTCACGGTTCGAGCCTTGCGGTCTGACGCAGATGTACGGGCTGCGCTATGGCACGGTGCCGGTGGTGTCCGCCGTGGGCGGGCTGGCCGATACGGTCATCCATGCCTCGCCCGCTGCCATGGCCGCCGGGGTCGCCACGGGGATCGTGTTTCACCCGGTCGACGGTCTGGCCTTTGCCCAGGCGCTGCGCCAGTTGAGCGCGCTTCACGCCGACAAGGTCGCCTGGACAAACGTGCAGAAGAACGCGATGCAGCAGCCGGTCGGCTGGGAAGCCCCGGCGCGCGCCTATGTCCGGCTTTATGAGGGTCTGGTCGGGTGAGCACGGCGTTCTTGCACATCAGCCCTGGCCTTCCCTGGCCGCTTGGGGCATCGCTGGTCGGCGAGGGCGTCAACTTTGCGGTGTTTTCCGCCCATGCCACTGGAATGGATCTGTGCCTGTACTCGCCCGACGGTCGCCACGAGGTGCAGCGCCTGCCCTTTGCCGAGCGCACCGATGACATCTGGCATATGCATCTGGCGCCTTTGGCCGCCGGGCAGTTGTACGGTTTTCGCGCCCATGGCCCCTATGCCCCCGGCGAGGGTCATCGCTTCAACGCCCACAAGCTTCTTCTTGATCCCTATGCAAAGGGTCTGGCGGGGCGGTTGCGCTGGACCGACGGGGTGATGGGCTACAAGGTGGGCAGCCCGCGCGGCGACCTGTCGTTCGACACCCGCGATTCCGCCTTTTCGATGCCGAAATCGGTGGTGGTGGACGGGGCGTTCGACTGGCAGGACGACCGCCCGCCGCTGACGCCCTTGTCCCGGACGGTCATCTACGAGGCCCATGTCAAGGCGCTGACCCAGTTGCATCCCGGCGTCCCCGAAAAGATGCGCGGAAGCTATGCGGCCCTGGGCTGCCCGGCGATCATCGACCATCTGCAAAGGCTGGGGATCACGGCGGTCGAACTGCTGCCGATCCACGCCTATTTCGACGACCGCTTTCTGGCCACCAAGGGGTTGCGCAACCATTGGGGCTACAACTCGATGGGGTTTTTCGCGCCCGAGCCGCGCTATGGCACGCTGGCGCAGATGAAGGGGGCGGTGAAGGCGCTGCACAGGGCCGGCATCGAGGTG
>JANMJC010000304.1:0-2579 GCA_031371185.1 Paracoccaceae bacterium
AGGGGGCGGCCAACATCCTGATTTTCGCCGGCACCGACGCGGCGTCGGGGGTGCGCAACATCCTCAAGATGAAGGCGCGCGGGCTGGAGGTCGGGCCGATCCTGATGGGCATGGGCAACCGCGCCCATATCGTGACCCCGTCGATCACGGCGCGCGGGCTTTTGAACATGTCCGCGATTGCCGGCACGACGGTGGCGACCTACGGCTAGGGCTGTTCAAGCCTTCCCTGAAACATCAGGTATCCGAATTCGAACACTTCTGGTTTGAATTCTGATTCCGTCAGGACCTGGACCACCTTGAAGACCGCACCCCCGGCAAACCGGGCGCGCGCCCTGCCCTTCACATTGATCCAAATATCCTCGCCGAAGGCTCTTGTCCCGCAGCGGCCCCATGGGCGCATCCCAAATTCACCGTGCAAACCCGTGAAAACTTCGCAAGGTCCCCAGTCATTCCGTTTGCTCTGCAAATGTTTGCTGACTTCGCCGTAGCGATTCTGCAAACATCGTGTCACACCCCGCGCATCCGCCTTGCGTGACAAGGGGTCGGGCCGCTAACACTCGGCCACAGTCTTTGGCAAAAGGCAACGCCGTGGCATATCGTGACGTCTACGCCGGCTGGAAGGCCGATCCCGAAGCCTTCTGGCTGGACGCCGCCCGGGGCATCGACTGGGTCCGGGCCCCCACGCAGGCCCTGAACGCCGACCGCGCGCCCCTGTTCGAATGGTTCACCGATGCGCAGGTCAACACCTGCTGGAACGCGGTGGATCGCCATGTGCTGGCCGGGCGCGGCGCGCAGGCGGCGATTATCCACGACAGCCCGGTGACGGGGACCAGACAGGTCATCACCTACGCCGAATTGCAGACCCGCGTCGCCACTCTGGCGGGCGCGCTGCGGTCCAAGGGCGTGGACAAGGGCGACCGCGTCATCATCTACATGCCGATGGTGCCCGAAGCGCTGGAGGCGATGCTGGCCTGCGCGCGTCTTGGGGCGATCCACTCGGTGGTGTTCGGGGGCTTTGCCGCGGCCGAACTTGCCCTGCGGATCGACGACTGCACCCCCAAGGCGATCATCGCGGCGTCCTGCGGGATCGAACCCTCGCGCGTGGTGCATTACAAGCCCTTGCTGGATGCGGCCATCGACATGGCCAGCCACAAGCCCGATTTCTGCGTGATCCTGCAGCGCGAACAAGAGGTTGCGAAACTGGTCGCGGGCCGCGACGTGGGCTGGCACAGCTTTCAGTTCGGGGTAACGCCCGCCGATTGCGTGGCCGTCGCGGGCAATCACCCGGCCTATATCCTGTATACCTCGGGCACCACGGGCGCGCCCAAGGGCGTGGTGCGCCCCACCGCCGGGCATCTGGTGGCGCTGATGTGGACGATGCGGGCGATCTACGATTGCGGCCCGGGCGATGTGTTCTGGGCGGCCTCCGATGTCGGCTGGGTCGTGGGGCATTCCTACATCTGCTATGCGCCGCTGATCGCCGGCTGCACCACCATCGTTTTCGAAGGCAAGCCGGTCGGCACCCCCGATGCCGGCACTTTCTGGCGGGTCATCGCTGAACACAAGGTGCGCGCCTTTTTCACCGCGCCCACCGCCCTGCGCGCCATCAAGCGCGAAGACCCCGAAGGCCTGCTGCCGGGCACCCATGACCTGACCGGCCTGAACGCGCTGTATCTGGCGGGCGAACGCGCCGATCCCGACACGATCCGTTGGGCACAAGAGCATGTGAAGGTGCCGGTGATCGACCATTGGTGGCAGACCGAAACCGGCTATGCCATCGCGGCCAACCCCTTGGGAATAGAAGGATTGCCGGTCAAGATCGGCTCTCCCACTGTCGCCATGCCCGGCTACGACGTGCAGATACTGGACGAGGGCGGCCATCCCTTGGCCCCGGGAACGCTTGGCGCCATTGCCATCCGCCTGCCGTTGCCGCCCGGCACCCTGTCGACGCTGTGGAATGCCGAGGCGCGGTTCGTGAAAAGCTACCTCGCGCATTTCCCCGGTTTTTATGAAACCGGCGACGCGGGCTTTGTCGATGATGACGGCTATCTGTACATCATGGCGCGCACCGATGACGTGATCAACGTCGCGGGCCACCGGCTTTCGACCGGCGCGATGGAGGAGGTTCTGGCCAACCACCGCGACGTGGCCGAATGCGCGGTGATCGGGGTGGCGGACGCCTTGAAGGGCCAGTCACCCCTCGGGTTTCTGTGCCTGAACAAG
Organism: Paracoccaceae bacterium; assembly: GCA_031371185.1. Classification (GTDB taxonomy): domain Bacteria; phylum Pseudomonadota; class Alphaproteobacteria; order Rhodobacterales; family Rhodobacteraceae; genus CAIYZT01. The sequence goes on from JANMJC010000304.1 coordinate 2,224, forward strand.
GGTTGCACCCGCCCCCCTGCCGAAGTGGTGGCCGAATGCGTGACCCTGATGCGCGAAAGGATTGGCCCGGTGGCCGATTTCAAACGTGCGGTGGTGGTGGACCGGTTGCCCAAGACACGGTCGGGCAAGATCCTGCGCGGGACGATGGCGAAAATCGCCGATGGGGTGGGGTGGAAGATGCCGGCCACGATTGATGATCCGGCGATCCTGGACGAAATCACCGTGGCGCTGCAATTGCTGGGGCTGGCGCGCGGGGCGTAAAGGGGGTCTGTCCGGCCCTTTGTTTCCTTGCCAGATTTGATTTCAATCGAATTTGGCCGCGCCTGCCCGCCCCGGCAGGCGCGTCAAGACGCACC
>JANMJC010000331.1:0-2469 GCA_031371185.1 Paracoccaceae bacterium
CCCCCCGCGCCTCCCGTGGCGGGGCCTCCACGCGCAGGCCCCCGGCCTGTTCAGGCGCTGCCCGGGGGCTTTGGGCCCCCGCGCGGATCGTGGAAAGCGCGCGCTGTGTCAGACTCTAGAGAGCCTGACATCCAACTCTTAGCCCCTGATCAGATATCCAGCGTGTTCTCATGCTCCCACCGCGAGAAATGCGAGGCGTAGCTGTTCCACTCGCGCTCTTTCAGCTTGATGTAAGCGCTGGAAAACTCCTCGCCCATCATCGCCTTCAGCGTCTTGTCCTTGTCGTATTCGCGCAGCGCGTCCAAAAGGTTCAGCGGCAGTTTCGGCGCGTTCTTCACCGTATGGCCCATCTGGTACATGTCGATGTCATAGCGCTTGCCGGGGTCGGCCTTGGTCCGCACGCCGTCCAGCCCGGCCGCGATGATGACGGCCTGCAACAGATAGGGGTTGGCCGCGCCATCCGGAAGGCGCAACTCGAACCGCCCCGGACCGGGGACGCGCACCATATGGGTGCGGTTGTTGCCGGTCCATGTCACCGAATTGGGCGCCCAGGTGGCCCCGGACGAGGTGCGCGGCGCGTTGATGCGCTTGTAACTGTTCACGGTCGGGTTGCAGATCGCGGCCAGAGCGCTGGCATGTTTCATGATGCCACCCAGGAAATTGCGACCCTGATCCGACAGTTGCAATTCCTTGGACTTGTCGGCAAATGCGTTGGTCTTGCCATCCATCGACCAGACCGAGATATGGGCGTGGCAGCCCGACCCGGTCAGGCCCTTGAACGGCTTTGGCATGAAGGTGGCGCGGTAGCCATGCTTTTCGGCCACCGACTTCATCATGAACTTGAAGAAGCTGTGCTTGTCGGCCGTCTCCAGCGCGTCGTCGTATTTCCAGTTCATCTCGAACTGGCCGATCGCGTCTTCGTGGTCGTTCTGATAGGCCTCCCAGCCCAGTTCCAGCATGTAATCGCAAACCTCGGCGATCACGTCATAGCGGCGCATCACCGCCTGCTGGTCGTAGCAGGGCTTTTCGGCGTTGTCGTAGGGGTCCGAGATCTGCTCGCCGTCGGCGGTCAGCAGGAAAAATTCCGGCTCGACCCCGGTTTTCACCCGCAGGCCATCCTTGGCCGCTTCACCGACCAGACGCTCCAGCACATTGCGCGGGGCCTGGGCCAGCAGCTTGTTTTCCATGGTGGCGCGGGCGGCGACCCAGGCCACGTCCTTTTTCCACGGCAGTTGAATGGCCGAGGACGGATCGGGCACCGCCATCATGTCGGGGTGGGCCGGGGTCAGATCCAGCCAGGTGGCAAAGCCGGCAAAGCCCGCACCCTCTTCGACCATGTCGTTGATCGCCTGTGTCGGCACCAGTTTGGCGCGCTGTCCCCCGAACAGATCGGTGTAGGACACCATGAAATATTTGACGCCCTTTTCCTTGGCCCATTTGGCCAGATCTTTTGCCATCCGTTTTCTCCCTGTCGTCTTTATGTTTTTTTAAAACCCGCCGGTGCGGCCGGGAATCCAGGTGGTGCCCGCAATCGGAACGCCTGCCATGGCGGCGGCTTCGATGGTCAGCGCGCACAGGTCTTCGGGTTCAAGGTTGTGCAGGTGGTTCTTGCCGCAGGCCCGCGCAATCGTCTGCGCCTCCAGCGTCATGACCTTCAGATAGTTCTTCAACCGCCGCCCGCCGAGGATGGGGTCGAACCGCTTGGACAATTCCGGGTCTTGCGTGGTGATGCCCGCCGGGTCGCGTCCTTCGTGCCAATCGTCATAGGCGTCGGCGGTGGTGCCAAGCTTCTGGTATTCGGATTCCCATTTCGGGTCATTATCGCCAAGCGCGATCAGCGCAGCGGTGCCGATGGCCACTGCATCGGCGCCAAGTGCCATGGCCTTGGCCACGTCAGCACCCGAGCGGATGCCGCCCGAGACGATCAGTTGCACCTTGCGGTGCATGCCCAGGTCTTGCAACGCCTTCACGGCCTGGGGAATGCAGGCCAGGATCGGCATGCCGACATGTTCGATGAACACATCCTGCGTGGCCGCCGTGCCGCCCTGCATCCCGTCCAGAACCACCACATCGGCCCCCGCCTTCACCGCCAAAGCGGTGTCGTAATAGGGCCGCGCGCCACCGACCTTGACATAGATCGGCTTTTCCCAATCGGTGATTTCGCGGATCTCCATGATCTTGATTTCCAGATCATCCGGCCCGGTCCAGTCGGGGTGACGGCAGGCCGAGCGTTGGTCGATGCCCTTGGGAAGGTTGCGCATCATGGCGACGCGGTCACTGATCTTCTGACCCAACAGCATGCCGCCGCCGCCGGGTTTGGCGCCCTGACCGACCACGATTTCAATCGCATCGGCGCGGCGCAGGTCGTCGGGGTTCATGCCGTAGCGCGAGGGCAGGTATTGATAGACCAGGGTATTGGAATGGCCGCGCTCTTCTTCGGTCATGCCGCCGTCGCCGGTGGTGGTCGAG
>JANMJC010000393.1:0-1620 GCA_031371185.1 Paracoccaceae bacterium
GTCTTGTCGATGATCGGCGATCCGTCGGGGGTCATGTCCATGATGCCGCCCCAGGTGCGCAGGACCTTTGCGCGCCCGATCATCGGCATCAGGGTCATCCCCGCCTCCATCACATGCTCCAGCATCGGCAGGTTGCCGCGCGCGGCGTAAGAGGCGTAAAAGTCGATGTCGCCGCCAAAGATCAGCCCGCCCTTGTCGGACTGGCTGATGTAGAAATGCCCCATGCCGAAAGAGATCACGGAATCGATGCAGGGCTTCAGCCCTTCGGTGACATAGGCCTGCATGATGTGGCTTTCCACCGGCAGGCGCATGCCCGCCATCGCCGCCACCTGCCCCGAGCGTCCCGCCGCCACCATGCCGACCTTGCGCGCCCTGATCGCGCCGCGCGTGGTCTGCACACCCACGACCCGGCCATTTTCGATATCAATGCCAGTGACTTCGCAGTTCTGGATCAGGTCCACCCCCATGCGGTCCGCCCCGCGCGCATAGCCCCAGGCCACGGCATCGTGGCGCGCGGTACCGGCGCGCGGCTGGTTCATGCCGCCGTAGATCGGAAACCGGGTCTGGTCATAGTCAAGGTAGGGGAAGCGTTCGCGCAGCATGGGCACTGTCAGGATCTCGGCATCGTCGCCCTGATTGACGATGGCATTGCCGCGCCGCACCGCCGCGTCGCGTTGCCCATCGGAATGGAACAGGACCACCTGACCGCGCTGCGAGTGCATGACGTTGTAATTCAGTTCCGCCTCAAGCCCTTCCCAGAGCTTCAGGGAATGCGAGTAGAACTCGGAATTGCCGGGCAGGAAGTAGTTGGCCCGCACGATGGTGGTGTTGCGCCCGACGTTGCCGCCCCCCAGATAGCCCTTTTCCAGCACCGCGATGTTGCGCAGCCCGTGGTTCTTGGCCAGGTAGTAGGCCGTCGACAACCCATGCCCACCGCCACCGATGATGACCGCGTCATATTCGGCCTTGGGGGTGGCATCGCGCCAGGCCGGTTTCCAGCCCTTGTTGCCAAAGAGCCCCTCGGTAAAGACTTTCAGACCTGAATAGCGCATGGCTTGCCCCGTTGCCCCGCTTTGTCCGGGGCCTTCACAGTGCAATGGCTTGCACGGTGCCTGCAAGCTTTGCCTTCCGCGACACCCTCATGTCGCAAGCGGGGGATGCGGCGGAAAGGCGCAAGCCATGGCGGCGGCGATCCGGGCCATGTCGGGGCCGCCGATGGCAAAGAGGCCAAAGCGGAACTGATAGCCCCAATTGGCGCGGCCCGCCGTGAAATCAAGATGTTGCAGCAAGGGAGCGATGGCTGCCGGCTGGGCGGGCAGCCAGTCGACATCACGGCGCCAGGGGGTAAAGCCGCCGGGCATCTCGCCGGGATAGGGCTCGCCTGCGCGGATCAGGCCAAAGGCGGTAAAGGATTGCAGCGGGCTGCGCTGGCCGTAGGTTTCGGTCGGGGAATAATAGGCGATGGCATCGCCGGGCCGCATCCGGCGCAGGGGGGCGGCCTTGCCGTGGTTGACCTGGGCAAAGCCCTGCGCGCGGCCGATGGCGACGTGGTTGGCGGCGGCGACGGCGATCCAGTGCTGCATGGGGCTCTCCTGCTGGGGTTCTGCCCCCGGGGATAGC
>JANMJC010000401.1:0-5049 GCA_031371185.1 Paracoccaceae bacterium
GGCGCTTGGGGCTGCCGATCCTGACGCTTTGGCCAAGGCGCTGCCGACGGTTTTGACCCAGATGGGCGAGGCCCGGCTTGAGGTGGTCTTTGCCGAGCTTTTTGCCGACCGGCTTGCGGCGGTATCCCTGACCGGGGTCGCCGCCGACCTGTCGCTGACGACCCAGCTTTTGTCGATGCAATCCGAACGGCTGACCGCCGCCAAATCCTCGACCGATCCGCGCCTGACCTTTGCCCTTGCCCTGGCGCGGGGAAAACCTGCGGGCGTGCCGACCAATGACGGCTTGTCGCGCGCGATAGCAGCAGGATTTGCCGGCGTCGCCCTGCCGCCCGACCTGTCCGCGATGCGCGACCAGAAGCGGGTGGGCGAATTGATCCTGACGGCTTCCGAAAAGATCTCGCGCGGGTTGGAGGGCGACATCACCGATGTGGCGCTTGGCCTGACCCTGCTGCGCCAACTGGGGCTGGAGGAAGTCGCCCGCCGCACCGCCCTTGAACTGGTTCTGCTGGAGCGGCGCGGCTGATGGCGGCCCCGCAGGGTGCCGAGCGCTGGATTTCCACCTTCCTGCAGGCGCAGGCCGCCGAACACGGGGCCGCGCGCAACACCCTGTTGTCCTATGGCCGCGACCTGAAGGATTTTGCCGGCTGGCTTGGCGCGCGCAAGCTGGGCCTTGATGCGGTTCCGCGCGACCAGATCGAGGCCTATCTGGTGTTCTGCGAAGCGCAGGGCCTGTCCAGGGCCACCCGGGCGCGGCGCCTGTCGTCGATCCGGCAGTTGTTCCGCTTTGCCCATGAAGAGGGCTGGCGCCCCGATCATCCCGCACAGCGCATCCATGGCCCCGGCGCCAACCGCGCCCTGCCCAAGACCCTGACGGTCGACGAGGTGGCCCGCCTGATCGACAGTGCCACCGCACAGGGCCGCAACGCGGTCGAGGTGCGGCGCAACACCGCCCTGATGGAGCTTTTGTATGCCACGGGGCTGCGCGTCACCGAACTGGTCGGCCTGCCTCTGGCTGCCGTGCTGGGCGATCCGCGCATGATCCTTGTCAAGGGCAAGGGCGACAAGGAACGCATGGTGCCCCTGTCGCAGTCGGCGCGCGGCGCGCTTGCCCCTTGGATCGCCCAGGTTCAGGCGCAGGCCGATCTTGCCCGAAAATCCGGCCGGCCCGCGTCGAAATTCCTGTTTCCCGGCCCGGGCGCTGACGGCCATCTGACCCGCCAGCAGTTCCACCACCTGATTAAGGTCTGGGCGCTGAATGCCGGGCTGGACCCTGCCCGCGTCACCCCGCACACCCTGCGCCACGCCTTTGCCACCCATCTTCTGGCGGGCGGTGCCGATCTGCGGGTGATCCAGACGCTTCTGGGCCACTCCGACCTGTCCTCGACCGAGATTTACACCCATGTGCTGGACGACCACCTGCGCGATCTGGTGTTGCAGCATCATCCCCTTGCCAAAACCCCCTGAGCCGGCACAGGGGCCCTTGATTGCGGGCGCGCATCTGGGCATGAAGGCCCATGTCCCGCATCTCGCGCATTCTGTCCCGACTGACCCGCATAGCCGACGCCGATCAGGCCCGTGACGCGCTGCGCGAAGACCTTGCGGGCGCCATCACCACCGGCCATTTCGAAGGCGCGATGGAGAAGGAAGACCGCGACCGTCTTCTGGGCGCGCTGGACCTGTCGTCGCGCACCGTGGACGAAATCATGCGCCACCGCGCCCAGATCGAGATGATCGACGCCGATCTGGCGCCGCAGGACATCATCTCGCGCGTGCTGGCCTCGTCGCACACCCGCTTGCCGGTCTACCGCGACGATGACGAAAACATCCTCGGGGTCATCCACGCCAAGGACCTGTTCCGCGAGGTCGACCGCCTGTTGCGCGCCGACCCCGGGGCGGGCCTTGCCGCGATGGACGCCCTGGACATCGTCAAGGTGGCGATGAAGCCCTACTTCATCCCCGACACCACGCCGCTGGACGAACAGATGCGCGAATTTCTCAAGCGGCGCACCCATTTTGCGCTGGTGGTCGACGAATATGGCTCGCTGGAGGGGCTGATCACGCTGGAGGATATCCTTGAGGAAATCGTGGGCGAGATCACCGACGAATTCGACGTGGTCAACCGCGACACAAGGATCAAATCGGAAGAGGACGGCGCGTTTCAGGTGCCCGGGCAGATGACCATCCGCGACCTGAACCGGGCAATGGATCTGAACCTGCCCGATGACGAGGCCAATACCATCGCCGGGCTGGTCCTGCACGAAGCGCAGATGATTCCGCTGGAAGGCCAGATCTTCCTGTTCCACGGCTTTCGCATCGAGGTGCTGCAAAGGCGCGAGAACCGCATCATGCGGCTGCGTCTGCGCCCCATTGCCGCGTCCGTCAGATAAAGTCGATCTGGGCGGCAAGACCGGTGGTTGTGGTCATCCCGGCCAGCAGCACCGACTTGCCGCCGCCAAAGTCGAAAAGGACGCCGTCCTGCGTCACGGCGGCAAATTGCGCCACCACGGCCGCCCCGCTGAGCACGCCGCCGCCCCAGATCGCATCGTTCAGGCACAGCGCATCGCCCTGAGCGGTTGAAAAGTCGGTGATCGTGTCCTTTCCGTCACCGGAATTGAACACGAAGTCATCGGCATCCACCCCGCCGACCAGCCGGTCCCTGCCCGCGTCGCCCGTCAGCGTGTCGCTGCCCGCGCCGCCGTTCAGATTGTCGTTTTCGCTGCCCCCGGTCAACTTGTCGATGCCGCTGGACCCCACGATGGTATCCTTGCCCGCCCCGCCCAGCATCTGGTCATTGCCGCCGCCGCCCGACAACTTGTCGTCGCCCGCCAGCCCGTCCAGCCGGTTGCTGCCCTTGTTGCCGGTCAATTCATTTCCCGCACTGCTGCCCGTGGCCGACAACCCGTTCAGCCCCAGAAGCGTGACCTTCTGAATGCCGGTTCCAAGCGTGATGCTGCCCGAGGTCAGAAACATCGAGCCTGACACCACATCCAGCTTCACATTGCCCATCGACAGATCGACGGTGCAGGAAAACGCCACCGCCCCGACCTGCCCCGTCACCGCAACCGCCGCCGATGCGCCAAGCGTCAGCGAATAGCCCCCCGCCGACGCCGAGGTGTTGGTCACGCCCTGCGCGGTCAACCGGATGCCCCCCACCCCTTCGCCCATCGAATAGAAGGCATCGCCATCGGTGTCATTGTACCCCACGCCGGTCAGAAACACCGCCGATCCCGACGTTCCGAACAATTCGGTCGCCATGGCGGCGTTGTAATTCGCCCCGCTGGTGAAGACCCCGGTTTCCACCGAAACGCCAACCTCGCGGAAATCATCGTTCATCAGGTTTTCGCGGTGCCCCGCACTCAGGAACAGGTTGCGGTTGATCTGGTCGATCGAGGCCTCAAAATCCAGAAAGCCCGTGGTGCCCACCCAGGCAATGTTTTCGCCGATGGTGTTCCAGTCATAGCCATAGCTGGTCGCGCGGTCCCAGGGCATCGACCCGCCCGACCCGGTGTGCGAAAACGTATCGGTCTGCAGCATCCACATCGTGTGGCTGGTGGCCGCCTGATCCAGCATGTCATTGGGCGCCAGCACCTGTTTGGTGGTGGCCGAGATCGTGCCCGCCGCCAGCCCGTCGTTCAGGTTGATGCCATAGCGCACGGCTTCGGCGCCCGGATCAAGCCGGGCACGGTTCATCATTTCCAGCAGATACTGGTCGGCAGCAGACAGGCTCATGTGCTCTCCCCCGAGATGCAGTGAGGGAAAGGTTAAAGTTTGATTATGGCGTCAACGCGGCCCGATTTGGGCGCAACCGGCGGCAACGGACATTGCGGCTCAGATGATCTCGATTTGGCCGGAAAGCCCGCTCAGGCTGGTCAGCCCGCTTAACAGCACCGTCTGCCCGCCGCCGAAATCGAACAGCACGCCGTCGGTTTCGACCGTGGCGAACTGGCTGACGACCTGCGGCCCTGTCAGCGACTGCCCAGACCAGATCGCATCGTCGAAGCGCAGGACATCCTGGGACGCGCCGGAAAAGTCCTTGACCGTATCCTTGCCGTCGCCTCTGGCAAAGACGAAATCATCGGCGCCCTCGCCCCCGATCAGCCGGTCGGTTCCGGTGCCGCCGGTCAGCGTGTCGTTCCGGGCGCCGCCATTCAGTGTGTCGCCCCCGGCCCCCCCCGCCAAGGCGTCGTGACCCGCGTCACCGGTCAGACTGTCGCCCCCGTCGCCGCCGGCAAGCGTGTCCAGACCGTCCGCGCCGCGCAGGGTGTCATCTCCGGCCAGCCCCGTCAGATCGTTGCGGCCCCGGTTTCCCGTCAAGGCGTTGCTGGCCTCGGTTCCGGTGGCGGACAGGTTGTTCAGACCCAAAAGACGGACATCGTGAATGCCACTGCCCAGAATGATGCTGCCCGAGGTGGCAAAGGTGTCACCCGACACCACATCCAGTTTGACGTTGCCCGCGCGCATGTCGATCGTGCAGGCAAAGCGGGTGCCATCGACCGACCCGGTCACGCTGACCTCGGCCCCCGCCGTCAGCGCCAGACCATACCCCCCCGCCGCCTCGGACGCATCCCTCTGGCCTTGGGCCGCGAACTTGACGCCCTTCTGCCCCTCGCCCATCGAATAGAACGCATCGTGGTCGGTGTCGCGATAGGCAACGCCGGTCAGGAAGACCGCAGACCCCGCCAGCCCGAAAAGTTCGGTCGAAACAACCGAGTTGAAATTGTTGGCCCCGTCGCTGTAAATCCCGGTTTCAACGGCCACGCCCACCTCGCGGTAACTGTCGTTCAGCAGGTTCAAGCGGTGCTCGGGGCTTAGAAACAGGCCCTGCTGCAGGGCATTGACCCCGGTCAACAGGTTCAGACTGGCAGTCGTGCCATAGAACCCCAGATTTTCGCCAAGCGCCGAATATCCAAGGTATCCCGCATCCTCGGCCCGGTCCCAGGGCTGCGAACCGCCCAGGCCCACATGCGAAATCGTGTCGGTATCCAGCATCCAGACCGAATGCCCCACCGCCGCCGTCTGCAGCATCTCGTTGGGCGCCAGAACCTGTTT
>JANMJC010000414.1:0-4532 GCA_031371185.1 Paracoccaceae bacterium
AGGCCAGCCGCGCGGCTGGCCTTGTTGACTGGAGCGGGCGAAGGGATTCGAACCCACGACCCAAACCTTGGCAAGGTTATGCTCTACCCCTGAGCTACGCCCGCACTCCGTTCGCGCTGACTAGCCCAAGTCGCCGGCCGGGGCAAGCGGCTTCGACGGATTATCTGCCACGATCCGCCTCAGCAAGTCGTCAAAGGGCGGGATATCGACGATGGCGCGTTCGGGGCAGTCGGGCAGGTTCAGACCCAGCAGGGCATAGCCATGCACCATGGACCACACGGCGATCTCGATCTGCGGGTCGGGCAGGGTGGTGGCGGAAAACGGCAGGCAGGCGTCGCGCAACACCTGACAGGCCAGCGTCGAGGCTTGCTGCAGCGCAGGGTCATCGCGGGAGACTTCGCCCGCGACGAACAGCAGATGAAACAGGCCCGCACGTTCGGTGGCAAAGGCGAGATAGCCCTGACAGACCCCGGCGAGACGGGCAAGGGCACCGGGCCCGGCGGCAGACCGGTGCCGCACCATCATGTCCGAAAAATCCTGATAGGCCCGCGCCGCCATGGCGGTCTGCATCCCGCGCAGACCGTCGAAATGATGGGCGGGGGCGGCGTGTGACACCCCGGCCCGCGCCGCCGCGCGCCGCAGGGTCAGGGCCGAAGGCCCGCCTTCCACCAGCAACTGCAGCCCCGCTTCGATCAACGCCTCGCGCAGGTTGCCGTGGTGATGAGGGACATCGTTTGCCATGCTTTTGGGTGCGCTTTTATCTTGACAGTGTCAAGGAGCGTGCCATCCCAAGGGTAACTTTACACTGTCAAGGGGCCTGAAATGACACGAATCGCATCCTATGGGCCAAGGGCCTTGTTCTGGGTCTTGTGCCTTATGGTGGCTGCGGCCTCGTTGCGCTTCCTCGTGGCGCCGTTGGCCGTGGTGATGGATCACATGTCGCATTATGTGCCCACAGCACCCGTGGCCCTGTACGCGCACATCGTTGGCGCAACGCTGGCGCTGGCGTTTTGCCCGTTCCAACTGTGGCAAGGGCTGCGCCGGTCGCGGCCGCGCCTGCACCGGGCAATGGGCTATGCCTACGTGACCGCAGTACTTGTTGCGGGCACGGGCGCGTTGGCCCTGTTGCCCTTTTTTCAGGGCAGCGCCTTTGCCGCGACGGGCTTTGCCCTTCTGGGCATCTTGTGGATTGCTTTCACCTTGCGCGGCGTGGCCCTTGCCCGGGGGGGCGACCACACCGCGCATCGCCGGTTCATGGCCCGCTCGATGGCGCTGACCTTCGGGGCGGTCACCTTGCGGCTGATGATGGCACCCTTGATGGCGCAGGGCTGGTCAGTGGTGGAAACCTATCAGATCACCGCCTGGGGCTGCTGGCTGCCCAACCTGATCGCTGTCGAGGTCTGGCTGCGCGCAAACAGCAAAAAGGCCGGCATCTAGAGCGGTTCAAGTCTTCGTTGAAACATCAAGCATCAGAATTCGAACACTTTTGGTTTGAATTCTGATTCCGTTAAGACTTGAACCGCTTTAGCGGGCCTTTTGCGGGTCAACTGGAGCGGGCGAAGGGATTCGAACCCTCGACCCTAACCTTGGCAAGGTTATGCTCTACCCCTGAGCTACGCCCGCACTCCGTTGACGACGCGGGATTTAGGGGCAACCGGGGCGCGGTGCAAGGGGAAAATTGACCGCCGGGGTCGCCGATCCGCGCCGCAAGCCCCGGGGCAGATCGCGGAACCTGCCCCAAGGTTGTCAGGTCGGCATCCCTGCCCGTACGCTACATCGCCAGATGGAAGCCGTCGATGTTGTCGCCCCGGACCTCTCCGGCGGCCTTGTCGTCAACAAAGGTGTACAGCGGGCGGCCATACAGCGCCCATTGGCCGGTGCCGTCATCGCGCACGACAACCGTCAGCGCGGCATTACCCGAGGCATCAACCGGGGCGGCCAGCGGCGGCCATTCGACGGCGCAATCGTCGTTGCACATGGATTTGCCGCCGTCGTCCTTTTCATAGACATACAAGGTCATGCCGCTGGCGGTGACCCAGGCGGCCCCCCGGACGGTGACGCCCATCATCGCGGCGCCCTCGACGGTGGCAAGGTCGGCCTTGGCGGTCTCTTCGGTAGTCGCCGCTGTGGTCTCGGCCGCTATGCCCACGATGCTGAACCCGTTCTGGACGTCGCCCAGAACATCGCCAGCCGCCTTGTCGGCAATCGAGGTATAGACCGGGTGACCCTTGAAGGCCCACATCCGCGTGCCATCATCGCGGGTGATGATGGTCCAGTCGCCCGAAGCTTCAGCATCGGCGGCGACGGCAAGCGGCACCCAGTTTGCACTGCAATCCCCGTTGCACATGGACTTTCCGTTGACGTCGGCCGACGAGGTGTAAAGGGTCATGCCTTTGCTGTCGACCAGCGACATCCCCGCCGAGGTCTGGGCGCTGACGCCTGGAAGCATCGTATCCGCGCCTGCAGGCAGGGCACCAAGCAGCGTGCCGGCCATGATCAAGCGGCTCATCGTCTTGATAAACATCATGCGTTCTCCTGTGTCGGAGCCTATGGGCAAACCGCCCTGGCTCTGCTGACAGAACGATTCTTCGGGGCGAGCGTTCCGGGGGCGGGCATCAAGGCGGCGTCAAACCGCTCATGCCGTCTGTCCGGCGACCGGGTGCACTTTGCGACTTGATCGGGCATGCGGTCCGGATAAGGGCTGCCGCCCCCGCCGCCGCGCCCCAGGATCAGGGGCCGGTTTGCGGGGCCGCCTACTCCAGTTCGACAAGCAGGTCCTTGGCGTCGATCTGGGATCCCGGCTGCACGAACAGCGTCTTGACCACCGCATCGCGGTCTGCGTGGATGCCGGTCTCCATCTTCATCGCTTCGATGGTCAACAGCAGATCGCCCGCTTTCACCTTCTGCCCGGCCATGACCGCCACCGAAGCCACCGCCCCCGGCATCGGCGCGCCAAGGTGGTTGGGGTTGCCCTCGACCGCCTTGGGTTTGGCGGCGGTCTTGGCCTTGATCGCGCGGTTCGGCACCCGGATCACGCGCGGCTGGCCGTTCAACTCGAAGAACACCTTCACCTCGCCGTCGTCGCTGGTCTCGCCCACGGCCTGCAGGCGAATCTCCAGCGTCTTGCCGGGGTCGATCTCGGCCGTCACCTCTTCGCCGGGCTGCATGCCGTAAAAGAATGCCTTGGTCGGCAGGGTCCGCACCGGGCCATACAGCTTGTGACGGCCCATGTAGTCCAGGAAGACCTTGGGATACATCAGATAGCCGTTCAGGTCCTCGTCATCGACCTTGAAGCCGCTCAACTCCTTGGAAACCTTGGCCCGCTCTGCCTCAAGATCGACCGGAGCCATGCCCGCGCCCGGGCGCGTGGTCAGCGCCACCTCGCCTTTCAGCACCTTTTTCGAAATGCCCGCAGGCCAGCCGCCATGGGGTTGGCCAAGGTTGCCCCTCAGCATGTCGACCACAGATTCGGGGAAGGACAGGTCAACCTTCGGATCTTCGACCTGCGCCCGCGTCAGGTTCTGCGACACCATCATCAGCGCCATGTCCCCCACCACCTTGGAGGACGGCGTGACCTTGACGATATCGCCGAACATCTGGTTGGCGTCGGCATAGGCCTGCGCCACCTCGTGCCAGCGTTCCTCCAGCCCCAGGGACCGCGCCTGCGCCTTCAGGTTGGTGAACTGACCGCCCGGCATCTCGTGCAGGTAAACCTCTGAGGCGGGCGCGGGCAGGCCGGATTCGAAGGCGGCGTATTGACCGCGCACGCCTTCCCAGTAGTTCGAGATTTCGCGGATCGCGGCAATGTCCAGCCCGGTATCGCGGTCGGTGTGGCGCAAAGCCTCGACGATGGAGCCCAGACAGGGCTGCGAGGTGCCGCCCGAAAACGCGTCCATCGCCGCATCGACCGCATCGACCCCGGCATCGCAGGCCGCAAGGATAGTGCCCGCTGCCGCGCCGCTGGTGTCGTGGGTATGGAAATGGATCGGCAGGCCGACCTCTTGTTTCAGCGTTTTGACCAGCAGGCGGGCGGCGGCGGGTTTCAGCAACCCGGCCATGTCTTTCAGGCCCAGCACATGCGCGCCTGCGGATTTCAGTTCCTTGGCGCGGTCAACGTAATACCTCAGGTCATACTTGGCGCGCGCGGGGTCCAGCATGTCGCCGGTATAGCAGACGGTGCCTTCGCAAAGCTTGTTCGCCTCCAGCACGGCATCCATGGCGACGCGCATATTCTCGACCCAGTTCAGGCTGTCAAACACCCGGAACACATCCACCCCGGTCAGGGCGGCCTGTTTGACAAAGGATTGAACGACATTGTCGGGGTAATTGGTATAACCGACGCCGTTGGAGGCGCGCAGCAGCATCTGCGTCATCAGGTTGGGCATTGCGGCACGCAGGTCGCGCAGGCGCTGCCATGGGCATTCCTGCAAGAAGCGGTAGGCCACATCAAAGGTCGCCCCGCCCCAGCATTCAACCGAGAATAGCTGGCCCAGATTGGCCGCATAGGCCGGGGCCACGCGGATCATGTCGAT
>JANMJC010000454.1:0-5399 GCA_031371185.1 Paracoccaceae bacterium
CCCACGAATAGCGCCCGAAATTGGTCAGCGCGAACACCGGCACGCCCCCTGGCCCGCAAGGCGCGCTGCAGGGCGATCGAGCCTTCGATGCGCGGGCTGGCCAGTTCGATCCAGCGGTCGTACCACATCCGGATTTCCGGCGCCCAGGCGGGAGTGCGGTCGGCCCAGTCATAAATCGTCTCGGCAAACAGGGCGCCCGCGTCGATCAGGTCGTTCATGTGATGCAGATCGACGGCGGCAAACAGCGCCGCACGCCGCTGCGGCCCGATCACCCGGTCGTAAAACGCCTCGGGTTGCCACCGCGTCAGCACATTGCCTATGTCAAAGATCACCGCTTGGGGCTGCAACATCCACATCCTTTTTCCGCACGGTTTCCCGCCACAGCGTATAAAGCCCCGCCCCGCAGATCAGCGCAATCCCTGCCCAGGCCGTTTGGTCGGGAAAGGTGCCGAAGACCACCGCGCCCCAGAAGATCGCCATCGGCATGCCGACATATTCGAACGGGGCGACCAGCGCCGCCTCGGTTGTCCGGTAGGCCTGCGACATCATCAGCCCGCCCACACCCACCGCAACACCCGTGGCCGCAAAGGCCCAGAGATCGCCCAGGGGTGGCCAGTGCCAGGGGCGGAACAGGAATTCAAAGGTGCTGCCCGGAGCCTGCGCCAGATGCCCGTCGCCCACCGCCCAGCCAAAGGTCAGGCTGACCACGATGAACCCGCATTGCACATAGAAATTCAGCGCCATCGCGCTTTCAGTGTCGCGCATCCGCCGCGTCATCATGTGGCTGGAGGCATAGCAGAAAGCCGAGATCAGCACGAGGATCGCCGCGGGCTGGATCATTCCCGCGCCCGGCCGCGTCATGATCAGCACGCCCGCCATCCCCACCGCCACCGCCGCCCATCGGCGCGGTCCGACCTGTTCGCGCAGGATGACCGCCGACATCAGCGTCACGAACAAGGGGGCGACAAAGGCCGTGGCCACCGCATCGGCCAGCGGCATCAGCGACAGACCGACGAAATAGGTGATGTTCGACACCATCACGATGCAGACCCGCAGCAGATGCGCGCCGTGCCGGTGGGTGACAAGCTGGCGCAGCCCGGCCCGCGAGTATCCGGCAACCGCCAGAACCAGCGCCATGCCGATGAAAGCCCGCAGCAAGATCACCTGATGCAGGGCGTAATCCCCCGACAGGGCCTTGATCGCCAGATCGTTCATCGACAGCACAACCGCCCCGCCAATGGCCAGCAAGATGCCCGTCTGGTTCGATTTCGTCACCGTCGTCATGCCCGCATCTCACTGCGCTTGGGGGGCGTTTGCTGTTCTGCCCGCGACATTCGGGCGCCCTGAAGGCCGCTGCCCCTCAATACATCGACGATTGATAGTCCCGCTCCAGACTGGCATCCAACGCGGCCTGCGCTTCGGGCTCGGTTGGGGCCCCGGTCGTCTGATCCAGAATGATCGTCATCAGCGACGGCATGTCGGCCCGATCCTGCCGCGCGGCCGGGTCCCAGAGTTTCGACCGCCGGAAGGCCTTGGCACAGTGCAGGAATACCTCTTGCACCTGCACGACGATGGCGGTGGTGGGATACCGGTCGTTCACCGTCAAAAGCGCCAGAAGATCGGGGTCGGTCGAGATTTGGGCGGTGCCGTTGACCCGCAGCGTGTCGTCGTACCCGGGGATCATGAACAAAAGCCCCACTGCCGGATTGGCAAGGATGTTGGATTGGGTGTCCAGGCGGTTGTTGCCGGGGCGATCGGGGATCAGCAGGGTTTGGCCGTCCAGCACCTTGACGAAACCGCAAGGATCGCCGCGCGGGCTGACATCGGCGCGGCCTTCGGCGGATTGGGTTCCGATGCACAGGAAAGGCGCGCGCGCAATGAAATCGGTGGCGTGGCGATCCAGATGATCCAGTGACTTCAACCTGGCGGCGGCATGGGTGGCGGGGAAAAGCGCGCGCAGGCCGGCCTCGCCCTGCACCAGAAATTCCGGCTTCAACTGCATGTGATGTCCCTTTGCTTGCCTGATTGCCCTAAGCCTGACCCTGTAACCCCGCCCGAACCTCGCGGTCCAGCACATCGGCAAAGCGCGACCGGTCGGCCTTGGAAAACATCTTGCCCCCGCCCTGCCGGAACGGATCGGCAGAGCGCAGATCCTGCATCAGGTCGCGCGTTGCCAGCGCCATACCGATGTTGGTGGCCCCCAGGACCTCGCCGTTGTGTTTCACCACCCGCGCCCCGGCCGCGACGCATTTGGCCGCAAGCGGGATATCGCCCGTCACCACAACGTCGCCCGGCCCGCAGGCGACAGCGATCCACCTGTCGGCCTCGTCCGGTCCGGCGCTGACATAAACACTCTCGACCCAAGGGTTGGCAGAGGGCCGGATGCCGCCGTTCGATACCAGCACCATCTTCACCTTGTGCCGCGTTGCCACGCGCTCTGCCTCGTCCTTGACCGGGCAGGCATCGGCATCAATATAGATCATCCCCGGCGCCTCCTGGTCGCCTGTGGCGCTCGTCGGGCCTTTGCGCTCCGAAGAGGAAGCGCAGCGACCCGTTGAGGGTTGGTCAGCCCATCAGGGCGGCCGCGTGGAACGCCACATGCTCTTCCATGAAGGTGCTCACGAAGAAATAGCTGTGATCATAGCCCTTTTGCATCCGAAACGCCCCGCCCTGCCGCCGCTCGGCCATGGCGGCGGCCAAAGCTTCGGGTTTCAGCAGGTCGATGAACTGGTCGCTGGTGCCCTGATCGATCAGCATCGGCCCGTCAAAGCCGCGCTTTTTCATCAAGAGGGTCGCATCATGGGCCGCCCAGGCCGCCTCGTCATGGCCCAGATAGGCGCCGAACTGTTTGCGGCCCCAGTCACTGGCCACGGGGTTGCAGATCGGCGCAAAGGCGGAAACCGAGCGGAAACGGCCCGGAAAGCTCATCGCGATGGTCAGGGCGCCGTGGCCCCCCATCGAATGGCCGGTGATCGACTGCGCGGCTTCGGCAATCGGAAAGGCGCTGAACAGGGCGTCGGGCAATTCTTCGGTGACATAGTCCCACATCTGGAAATGCAGCGCCCAGGGCGGTTCGGTGGCGTTCACATAGAACCCCGCCCCCTGCCCCATGTCGAAGGCGGCGTCGTTGGGCACTTCGGCCCCGCGCGGGCTGGTGTCGGGAAAGACAATCGCGATGCCTTCTTCGGCGGCCCATCGCTGCGCCCCCGACTTGATCATCGCGTTTTCATGGGTGCAGGTCAGCCCCGACAGATACCACAGCACCGGCACGGCCCCGACCTCGGCCTGTTCGGGCAGGAACAGCCCGAAGGTCATGTCGCAATCGGTCGCCTCTGACCGGTGACTGTACACCCCCTGCACGCCGCCAAAACACCGGTTTTCCGAAATCGTCTTCATCCTATCCCCATCCCAGACCTTATCATCGCCAAAACCGCCGTCACCGTCAGAACCGAGACCGCGGTCGATATCAGGATCGCCGCACTGACCCGCTGCGGTGCCACGCCGTAGTGCTGGGCCAGAATGAAGACATTGCCCGCCACGGGCAAGGCCGCCGCCGCAATCATCACCGCCCCGGCATAGGCATCGACGCCGAACAGCCAGACAGTCACCGCGACGGCCCCGGGATGCAGCACCAGCTTGGCCAGCGAAAGCCAGATCGCCACCTCCAGCCGTTCGGCGCGGCGCGCGGCCAGGCTGGCGCCGATGGCGAACAGGGCGCAGGGCGTGGCCGCCGCGCCCAGAAGGGTCAGAAATTCGTTGACCGGCACCGGCACCACCCGGCCCGTCGCGCCCCAGGCCAGACCCAGGCCCACCGAAACGATCATCGGATTGCGCACCAGACCCAGGGCCAGCACCCCCAGCACCTGCCAGCGCATCCGGCCCTCGCGGCGGCCGGTGATGATCAGGGTCAACAGGGTTGAAAACACGATCAGATCGACTGCCAGCACCATCAGCACCGGCCCTACGGCCGCAGGACCCAGCAGCAGCGCCAGCATCGGAATTCCAAGGAACCCCACATTGCCGATCACCCCGGTATGGGCCTCGAACACGGCGGCTTCGGGACCGGTCCGCCGGATCAGCGCCACCGCAAGGACCAGCGTCCAGACGCCAAGCGTGGCGGTCAGATAGGCCGCCACGAAGGACCACGAAAAGATCGCCCGCAAATCCAGATTGGCCGCAAAGCCGAACAGCATCGCAGAGAGGGCGAAATAGAACACGAATTTGGTCAGATAGGCGGTCGCCTCGTCGCTGAAAAACCGCATCCGCCCGGCGGCAAAGCCAAGGCCGATGACGGCGAAAAACGGCAGGGTCTTGAAGAAGATCGCAAGCATTCCCCTTGGTCGCATGGCGCACTGACGGGGGCAAGGGCGGGGATCGCAGCGTCAGGTCTTGGGGATTTGGGGCCCGGAGCCTTGCGGGCGACCCTCGGCCCTTTGGACGCGCAACCGGGCGTTCTGCGCCTGCAGGGCATCCTTCTGGGCCTGCCGTTCGGCGATCTGCCGTTGCTTTTCGGTGGTCTGCGCCTTCATCGCCTCGATCTGCGCCTGCCGCTCGGCATTCAGCGCGTGGCGTTCGGCATTTTGCCCCCGCAACACCTCGGTCTGAGCCTTGTGCGCTTCGTTCTGCGCCCGCAAAGCCTCGGTCTGGGCCTGCTTTTCCGCGATCAGCGCCTGTCGTTCGGCATTCTGCGCCCGAATGATCGCCGTCTGAGATCTGATCTCTTCGCTTTCCGCCTTCAGCGCCTCGGTCTGGGCCTGCTTTTCCGCGATCAGCGCCTGTCGTTCGGCATTCTGCACCCGCATCGCTTCGTGTTGGGCCCTCACCTCGTCGATCTGCGCCCGCAATGCCTCTGACTGCGCCTGCCGCTCTTCGATCAGGTCCTTGCGCTCAAAGGTCCTGGCCTGCAGATCGGTCCGCGACGGGCGGTCAGCCAGACCGTCCATGCCATCGGCAATCTGGGTGATGATCTCTTGCCCGCGCCGCTGCCACTGCAGATCATAGGCATAGCGCAGCCCCAGATCGGCGGCTCCGAAAGGCGAGAATATCTTGCCGAAGTCCGGCAGGGTGATGGCGGAATAGGCGGCGTGATCTTCGGGGCGGATATCGGCGTGGTGCAGCCCCAGACGCCCGGCAAGCTGGCGGGCGATTTCGTTCACCACCACCGGATGCGGGTGGTTATGGGTGAGCATGACCTCTTGATCGCGGTAGCGGTCGCGCACAAAGGCCGAGACCTGCACATCCGCAAAGGCCTCGCGTTCCGACAGTTCGGCCATCGAGCTTTCAAAGCGGTGGGCGTGCTGGAAATCGATCAGGCCGTTGCGGAAATCCTGCAGGGTCTGCGCGAAGCCTGCGCGCTGCAGATGGTCGCTGACGTAGGTCTGCCCGATAAAACCCGCACC
>JANMJC010000463.1:0-2158 GCA_031371185.1 Paracoccaceae bacterium
CCACAACAGCCGTTCGGTCGGGAAGTCGACCGACTGAGCCAGCAGGGTTCCGGTCAGCGCCAGAAGGCGCGCCCGGGCCTGATCGGGGGTCTCGCCGGTGGTCGTGTCTCGGATGAAGGTTTCCATCACCTTGTGCAGCACGATGCCACGATCGCGCGCATCGGGTGAGGCGTGCAGCGGGTCAAGCTTGTACAGGCCAAGAACCGCCTGGGCATAAATCGCATAGGGGTCGCGGATCAGGTCGCGGATGCGGGTCAGCGACAGCCGGTCGGGGCGAACTGACACGGGCGGCCGGGGTGCCGGGCGCGGGGCGGGGGCAAGGCCGGGGTTGGCGCGGTGCGCGCTGGTCGGCTGGGCGCGTTGGGCGGCAAGCGCACGCCAGGCATCACCGCGCGCGATCATCTGGGCAATCGCGGCCGGACCGCCCTGTTCGGGCAGCCCCCCCGCCAGGTTGGTCAGCCGGTTCAACCAGCGCGAGGGAACGGTTTCAGCCTCGGCATCGCGGCGCGCGCGCGAAAAGATGACCTGCGGCGCCCCGGCGGCCTGCTGATAATCATGCGCCGAAAGGCCGATCTGGCGTTCAGGCAGCAACAGCCCGGCGTCGTGGCGCATCCGGCGATTCATCCAGGGATCGGGCGCGGATTGGCGCGGCCAGACGCCTTCGTTCAACCCCGCCAGAATGACCCGCGTGGCCCCGGTTTCGCGGGCTTCGCGCGGGCCCAGAATGGTGATCAGGGGATGGGCCAGAACGCTTTCGCGCAGGTCCTTGCCGATCTGGTGGATCAGGGTTTCAAACAGGCGCAGGTATTCCGAAGGGGTCACGTCGGCGCCGTGTGCGGCCTCTTCGGCCAAAGCGGCGAACAGGGTGCGGGCGTACTGGCCGGACTCTCGTTCCCAGATGTCCCCCGTGCCTTCCAGGGCGGTGCCCCGGGCAAAAGCCTCGGCCAGGCGCTGGTGATGGGCCTGCGCCTGGGTCAGGGTGGCGCGGGGTGGCAGGGCAAGGGCGTTCAGGCAGGCGCCAAGGGTGGCCGCCCAGGTCGGGGCAAAGGGGTCATTCTGGGTGCTTGCCCACAGCGCAAGACTGTCGGCGGTGGGAAAGGCCGGGCCGTTCTTGCGCAAGGACAGTTCAAGCTCGCGGGTCAGGCGCAGATGCGGGCCGCGCTTTTCGCCGGTGTGGCAGACCGGATGTTTCAGCAGGATCAAGAGCGCGTCCGAGGTCAGCCGCTCGGTCATCATCCGCGCGATGTGGCGCAGAAAGCGGCCCGGCGGCGACTGGGAAAGCCGTTGACCGGCCGCGTCGTCGGGCACGATCCCCCAGGCGGTCAGCGCGGCGGTGACGCGGCGGCCAAGCGCGCGGTCGGGGGTGATCAAGGCTGTGGGCAGGCCCTGTTCGGCGCTGTCGCGCAGGATCAGGGCGATGGTGGCGGCCTCTTCCTGCGGATTTTCCGCCTGCAAAAGGGTGACATTCTGCAAGGCCGCCGGCAGATCGGTCAGGCGTTGGCCTTCGGTCAGCCACTGGTCGGTGACGGGGGCGGGGCGCAGCGACAAGGACAAGACCGCGTTGCGCGCCGGGTCCGGAGCGCAGACATCGTTCCACGAAGCCACATCCCCCGGGCTGACCTGCAGAGTTTCCAGCATGCGGCGAATGCGGAACTGGGGGTGATCCTCGGCGGTCAGGGCGTCTTTCATCGCGGTCCAGACCGCATCGGGCAGCGTGGCGTCAAAGCCCGGCAGCACCAACGCCCCCTGCGGCAGCGCCGCCACGGCCCGCATCAGGGCAAAGGTCGGCCCGCGCGACCCGGTCGAACCTGCCACGATCACCGGGCCGGGCGGCGGTGCGGTGGCCCAACGCTGCGCAAGACGAAGGGCGGCCAGACGCTGACGCGCGGCAGGATCGGTGGCGCCCTGGTCGGCAAAGAACGGTGCGATGATCGACAGGAAGGCCTGGGTGCGCAGCCAATAGGCGGCGTGGCGATCCATCGGCAGGTCGGCAATCGCGGCGGGTGCCACGCCTTCGGCCTGCATCTCGTCCATCAACTCGGCCAGCGATGCCGCCAGATCAAAGGCGGCCGACCGGGGGGCCAGGGTATCGTCGCGGTCCAAGAGATCCTGCACCAGGTGCCCCAGGGTCAAAAGCCGGCGCAGGTGCGGCTCGGGG
>JANMJC010000483.1:0-3868 GCA_031371185.1 Paracoccaceae bacterium
ATCACTGCTCCTGCCGATGGCAGCCCGTTTCCCGCTCAAGTGTCGCCCTATGCCTGGTTCGGCAATACGCCCGATGATCCCCTGATCAAGGATTGGGTCGCCCGCTGCATGGCCCGCCCGGCCCGGCTGAAGACCCTGGCCGAAGATCAGGTCCGGTTGGCCGCCTGAGACCTGATTTTTCGACGAAAAATCGTAGCCTCAGGGCCGCGGCACATGCAGGATGATCCCGTCAAGCTCCGGGGTCATCCGGATCTGGCACGACAGCCGCGAGGCGGGCTGCCGCTCGGCTTCGGCCACGTCCAGCATGCTGTCTTCAAAGGTGCCAACCGTGCCCGCCTGCGCCACCCAATCGGCGTCCACCACAACATGGCAGGTGGCGCAGGACAGGTTGCCGCCGCATTCCCCGATCACAAGTGGCACGTTGGCGGCCACCGCCGCCTCCATCAGGTTCTGCCCGGCCTTCACCGCCGCCGAGATGCGCCGCCCGTCCGCCAAGATCCAAATCGCCTGCATGTCATCCCCTCAGATGTACCAGATGTACCAGTCGCGCAGCGCCTCGTGCTGCATGTCCCTGGTCTTTTCGACCTCGGCGCGCTTCATGAACAGGTGGTTTTCGACCAGCCCCGCCCCTACCGCATCCGCCAGCACCTTGTCGGCCGCCAGATCATCCAGCGCGCCGGTCAGGCTTTCGGCCACGCCGTAAGGCGCATCGTTGCAGGTAAACCCGTCGCCGGTTTCCATCGGCGGCACGGGATACTTGCCGTCAACCCCCAGCAAGGCCGCCTGCAACACGGTGGCGACAACTGTATAGGGATTGGCCGCCGCATCGGCCATCCGATGCTCCAGCCGGGCCTTCTTGCCACCCTCGGCCGACAGGCGCACGGTGACGTTGCGGTTATCCCCGCCCCAGTTGCACCAATAGCCCGACAGGCTCGCCGGTTGCAGCCGCGCATAGGACAGCGCGTTCGGCGCGATCAGCCCCGCCATCGCCTTGTGGTGTCGCATCCAGCCGGCAATGCAGCCCCGCGCCAGATCGTTCATCTCAGCCGGGTCGCCCCGCTCGCCATTTGCCAGCGCGTTGTGGTCGCGCGCATCGGTGAACGACAGGTTCACATGCATGCCACTGCCGCCCTTGCCCAGGATCGGCTTGGGCAAGAACGACAAAAGGATCCCGTGGTCCCAGGCAATCTCGCGCGCCATCTGGCGGAACAGGACCACCGTATCGACATGTTCGACCGCCGCATCGAAGGTCAGGGTAAACTCGAACTGCGGCGTGTCATATTCCGCCGTGATCAGATCCAGCGGCAGGCCGATTTCCTGCGCCTTGGCCCAGATCGCATCGGTGAAGCGTTTGGGGTCGGTGAAATTCCCGGTCCCGTACACCACGCCCCCCGGCGTATCATAGGGCACGATCGCGCCATCGTCGCGGCGCACAAAGGCATAGGCCTCCAGCTCGATCCCGACCCTGGGCGTCAGCCCCTTCGCCTCCCAGGTGGCCACCGCGCGTTTCAGCGCGCCGCGCGGGCACATCGGCACCGGCGTGCCGTCCCCCCCGTACAGATCCCCCATAACGACCTTGGTCCCCGGCTCCCATCCTGCCCGGATCTCGTCGCCTTTCCAGCGCAGCGCCATGTCCGGGATGCCTTCCAGACACATGGTTCCCGGCGCCTCGATCAGCAGGTCCTTGTCGTAGTGAACCGAGAAGGTCGGCCGTGCGAACCGGCTTTCGTCGTCGCGCATCTTGGACGGCGGCAGATATTTGCCGCGCATGATCGACAAGTGGTCACAGAACATCGCACGCAGGCGTTCGGTCATTTCAGTCTCCCGGTCGGGCGGTCTTTGCCGCTTAATTCAGTGTCACTGTAACCGGCAATTCCTTGATCCCGCCAATGAAGTTTGATCGCAGAAACTTGTGCGGTCCGGCAGGTTGGATGGTTGCGATTCGCTTGGCCAACTCTTCGAACAGCACCCGCACCTCCAGCCGCGCCAACCACATCCCCAGACAGACATGCGGACCGCCCTGACCAAAGCTCATGTGGCGGTTCGGGGTGCGCATCAGGTTCACCCGGAACGGGTGTTGAAACATCCGTTCGTCGCGGTTGCCGCTGGCCCACCAGAAGATCACCTTTTGCCCGGCCCTGATCTGGCGCCCGTGCATTTCGAAATCCCGCGTCGCGGTGCGGCGGAAATAGGTCGTCGCAGACCCCCACCGGATGATTTCGTCCGGGGCGGTTTCCCAGACCGCCCCGCCCGCCTGCATCTGGCCCAAAAGTTCCGGCTGATGCGCCAGCGCCTGCAACCCCGCCGCGATGGAATAGCGCGTCGTGTCGTTGCCCGCCGCCACCAGGAGGCAGAAGAAGTTGCGGAACTCGTTTTCGGGCATCGTGGTGCCGTCTGGCGCAGCCTGCAGGATCAGCGGAAGCACCCCACTGGTATCACCGCTTTCGGCCTTCTTGCGCATCAATTCCTTGGCATAAACGAACAGCTCCGCCCCGGCAGGAGAGTTGAAGGGCATCATGCGGAATTCGTCCGTCGTCATCTTGTCCAGCACATGAGACGTGTAATCCGGGTCGGTGTTGGCGATCAGCGCATCGCCCTTTTCCACCAGCCAGGCCAGGTCTTCGTCCGGCGTGCCCAGAATCCGCCCCAGCATCCGCATCGGCAATTGCCGGGCGATTTCGCGGGTCGCATCGAAGCTGCGGCGCGGCAGGACATCGTCCAGAATTTCGCCGCAGATCTGGCGGATCACCGGCTCGAACTGCGCGATCACCGGGCGCGAAAAGGCTTTGGCCACCTTGATCCGCACCGCCATGTGTTCGGCCCCGTCGGTTTCCTGAAAGGTCCGCCGTGCCAGATATTCCTCATAGGTCTGATCCTCCATCCGGATGCCCCGGGCGGACGACAGCAAATCGGGCTGGCCGTTCAGCTTGGTGATATCTTCGTGCCGGGTGACCGACCAGAACCCTTCCCCCTGCTTCCAGGGCGTCCAGGACATCGGATCTTCGTCGCGCATCCGCCGAAAGGTGTTGTGCGGCGGGCCCGACAGAAACGTGTCGTGGCTGGTCAGATCGGCATGGCCGTCGTCCGTCGGGGTCCAAAGGGTCACCAAATTCTCCCTTGCGAAAAGCCAAATTTATAAATATACTAAACATACTCATAAATATGTAAAGCGCAAATCATGCACCTCGCCGTCCTGATGACCAACACCGACGAAAGCGACTTTGCACAGGCGCATCCCAAGGATGGCGAAAAGTTCACCGCCCTGATCCACACGGTGCGGCCCGATTGGCAGGTCACGGTGTTTTCGGTGAAGGATGGGGTGTTTCCCGACGATGGTGCGCGGTTTGACGGCTGGATCATCGGCGGCTCGCCCGCCTCGGTGCATGACACCGACCCTTGGGTTGGCCAGCTTTTCGCGCTGATCCGCCGACTTGTGGCCGAAGGTCAGCCGATCTTAGGTGCCTGCTTTGGCCATCAGGCGATTGCCATGGCCTTGGGCGGCGTGGTCGGGCGCAATCCCGGGGGCTGGGTGTTCGGGCTGACCGAAACGACGATGGAGGGGGCACCGATGTCGCTTTATGCCGCCCATGTCGAACAGGTCACCACCCTGCCCCCCGGCGCGGTCGGGCTGGGCGGCAATACGGATTGCGCCTTTGGGGCCTATGCCATTGGAAACCGGGTGCTTTCGACCCAATACCATCCCGAAATGACACATGAATTCGCGACCGCTCTGGTGCGGGAATACGCCGCTAAACTGCCCGCTGACGTGGCGGCGCGGGCGCGGGCCTCGGTCACGCGGAAAGCCGACAGCGGCTGGATCGCGGAGCGCATCGCGCGGTTTTTTGAAGCGGCGGCGGCGTAGCCTCGC
>JANMJC010000498.1:0-6403 GCA_031371185.1 Paracoccaceae bacterium
GGTGCGGGGGCCTACAAGATCGTTTCCTACGTGCCGGGCGTGCGCACGACCTTCGAGCGCCATGGCAGGTATTGGGACAGCGCCGCCTCTGCCCTTGCCGATGCGGTCGAGGTCCTGACGATCAGCGACACTACCGCGCGCACCGCTGCCTTGCAGGCCGGCCAGATCCACATGATGAACCGGGTCGATCCCAAGATCGCCGATCTGCTGAAGGGCGTCGGTTCGGTCACGATCGAACGCGCGGCCGGTCCGGGGCATTACGTTTTCATCATGCGGTGCGATGCGGCACCCTTTGACAACAACGACCTGCGCATGGCGCTGAAACTGTCGGTCAACCGCCAGGACATGGTCGACACGATTCTGGGCGGGATGGGGTCGCGCGGCAATGACTTTCCGATCAATGCCGCCTATCCGATGTTCGACTCCTCGATCCCGCAGCGCGAGTTCGATGCGGCCGCGGCCATGGAGTTCTACAAGAAGTCCGGTCACGACGGCAGCCCGATCATTCTGCAGGTGGCCCCGGGGGCTTTCCCGGGGGCGGTTGACGCGGCAAACCTGTTTGCGGCTTCGGCCAATGCCGCGGGCATTCCGTTGCAACTGAAGCTGGAACCCGATGACGGCTATTGGTCCAACGTCTGGAACGTGGCGCCGTTCTGCGCGTCCTATTGGGGCGGGCGTCCGGTACAGGACCAGATGTATTCGACCGCCTATCTGTCGACGGCGGACTGGAACGACACCGCCTTCAGGGACCCCCATTTCGACGAGGTGCTGATCAAGGCCCGGGGCGAACTGGATCCGGCCAAGCGCATGGCGATGTATTCCGAGCTTGCCAACATCGTGCGCGACACCGGAGGTCTGATCCTGCCGATGTTCAACGATTGGGTCGAGGCCCGCGCCAACTCTGTCGGCGGCTGGGTATCCAACCCGGCGGGAACCTTGATGGACGGCAAGGCGCTGCGGTCTTGCTGGCTGACCGCCTGACCGCGGCGCCTTCGTGCACCCGGTCCTGAAACTCGTGATCCAGCGCGTTGCGCTGGGTCTCGTCTTGTTGCTGGCGGTTTCGGTGGTCATCTTTCTGGGCACCGAGGCGTTGCCCGGCGACACGGCTCAGGCCATTCTGGGCCAGTCGGCAACTCCGGTTTCCCTGGCCAATCTGCGCGAGAAGCTGGGGCTGAACGAGCCGGCCCTGTCGCGTTATCTGACCTGGCTATGGGCGGCTTTGCACGGCGATCTGGGCGTAGCGCTGACCAACGGCGTCGATATCGCCACCGCCATCGGGCAACGTCTGGGCAACACGCTGTTTCTGGCCTCGGCGGCGGCGGTGATTGCCGTGCCGCTGGCGATCATCCTGGGTCTGGTCGCGGCGCGCTACAACGGACGCTGGCCGGACAAGCTGATTTCCGGCATCACCCTGACCACGATCAGCCTGCCCGAATTCGTGGCGGCCTATTTCGTGATCTACCTTCTGACGCAGGTGATCCCGATCTTTCAGCCCGTGGCCATGGTCTTTCCCGGCATGGGGTTCTGGGAGCGGCTGCATGCCGTGGCCCTGCCGGTGATCGTGCTGGTGATGGTCGTGCTTGCCCATATGATGCGCATGACGCGGGCGGCCATTCTGAACGTCATGCAGTCGGCCTATATCGAGACCGCCGAGTTGAAGGGCCTGACCCCGATGCAGGTGATCTGGCGTCACGCCTTTCCCAATGCCGTGGCCCCCATCGTGGCCGTAGTCATCCTTAATCTGGCCTATCTGGTGGTCGGCGTCGTCGTGGTCGAGGTGGTCTTCGGCTATAACGCCCTTGGCCAGTATCTTGTGGACCATGTGACCAAGCGCGATCTGCCGGTGGTTCAGGCGGTCGGGCTGATCTTTGCGGCGGTCTACATCGGGCTGAACATACTGGCCGACGTGATTTCCATCGTGTCCAACCCGCGCCTGCGGCACCCGAAATGAGCCCCCGATGAGAATTCCTCTATCCGCACTCGTGGGAATGTTTCTGACCGCGTCCTTCGTGTTCATGGCGGTCTTTGCCCAGCTTCTGGCGCCCTATCCGATCGATTCCGCGGTGGGCGGCGTGTGGGAGGGCCCCTCGGCCACCCATTGGCTGGGCACCGACACCATCGGACGCGACATCTTTTCGCGGCTGATCTACGGCGGGCAGATCACGATCTTCGTGGCCCTGGCTTCGTCTCTGCTGGCGTTTTCGACCGGCGCCTTTCTGGGTTTTCTCGCGGCGGTGCGGGGGGGCTGGGTGGATCAGGTCCTGTCGCGCGCGGTCGATCTGGTCATGGCGATCCCGTCGCTGATCGTGGCGCTGGTGGTGCTGTCGGTCCTGCCGCTGAACCTGACGGTCCTGATCCTGGTCATCGGTCTTCTTGACAGCACGCGGGTGTTCCGGCTTAGCCGCGCCGTGGCCGTTGACATTGCGGTCATGGATTATGTCGAGGCCGCCAAACTGCGCGGCGAGCGGCAGTCCTGGGTGATCTTCCGCGAGATACTGCCCAACGCCCTGACGCCCTTGGTGGCCGAGTTCGGCCTGCGCTTCATCTTCGCGGTGCTGTTCATCTCGACCCTGTCGTTTCTGGGCCTAGGCATTCAGCCCCCCTTGGCCGACTGGGGCGGCATGGTGAAGGAAAACAAGGACGGGCTGATTTACGGCAAGTCGGCGGCGATGATGCCCGCGATGGCCATTGCGGCGCTGGCCATCTCGGTCAATCTGGTGGCCGACTGGGTGCTGTCGCGCACCTCCAGTCTGAAAGGGGGCCGTGGTGCCTGACCCCGCCGTTGGATCCCTGCTGGAATTCAAGGACCTGCGCATCGAGGCGACGGCCTATCCCCCCGGAGAGCCGCCGCGTCACCTGCTGCTGGTCGACGGGGTGTCGGTGGCGGTCGAGCGCGGTCAGGTTCTGGGGCTGATCGGGGAATCGGGGGCGGGGAAATCCACCATCGGGCTGTCGGCCATGGCCTATGGTCGGGGCGGGGTGCGGCTGACCGGCGGGCAGATCGTGCTGAACGGGCGCGAGATCAGGAACGCCGACGCAGGCGGCCTGCGGGCGCTGCGCGGGCGCGAGGTGACCTATGTCAGCCAGTCGGCGGCGGCCAGCTTCAACCCGGCCAAGCGGCTGATGGAACAGGTGATCGAAACCTCGGTCAGCCACGGCGTGATGACCAAGAATCAGGCCGGGGCGCGCGCGGTCGATCTGTTCCGCCAGTTGGGCCTGCCCGACCCGGAAAGCTTTGGGCTGCGCTATCCCCATCAGGTGTCGGGCGGCCAGTTGCAGCGCGCCATGACCGCCATGGCACTGTGCCCGCGCCCCGATCTGGTGATCTTCGACGAACCGACCACCGCGCTGGACGTCACCACCCAGATCGAGGTTCTGGCCGCGATCAAGCTGGCGATTGCCCAGACCGGGGTGGCCGCCCTGTACATCACGCATGATCTGGCCGTCGTGGCGCAGGTGGCGGACCATATCCTGGTGCTGCGCCATGGCAGAAAGGTGGAATACGGTACCACCGACCAGATCATCAACGACCCGCGGGAAGAGTATACCCGGGCGCTGGTCTCGGTCCGTTCGATCCAGCACGCGGAAAAGGCCGAAGCGCCGCCGGTTCTGACCGTGGCCAACGTCACCGCGCGGTATCGTGGCACGACCTTTGATGTGCTGAAGAATGTGAACCTTGCCGTGGCCCCGGGCCAGACGCTGGCGATCGTGGGCGAAAGCGGGTCGGGCAAATCGACGCTGGCGCGGGTGATCACCGGGCTGCTTCCCGCAGCCACGGGCCGCATCACCTTTGCCGGGCGCACCCTGTCGGGCGATCTGGCCGGGCGTTCCAAAGACGATCTGCGCGAATTGCAGATGATCTACCAGATGGCCGACACCGCGATGAACCCGCGCCAGACCGTGGGCACCATCATCGGGCGCCCCTTGGAGTTCTACTTTGGCCTGAAGGGCGAGGCCCGGCGCAAGCGGGTTCAGGACCTTCTGGACCAGATCGAAATGGGCAAGGGCTATATCGACCGCTATCCGGCGGAACTGTCGGGTGGCCAGAAACAGCGGGTCTGCATCGCGCGGGCGCTGGCCGCCGAGCCAAGGCTGATCATCTGCGACGAGGTGACGAGTGCGCTGGATCCGCTGGTGGCCGACGGCATCCTGAAACTGCTCTTGAACCTGCAGGCCGAGGCGAAGGTGGCCTATCTGTTCATCACCCATGACATCGCCACGGTGCGCGCAATCGCCGACCGGATCGCGGTGATGTTCAAGGGGCAGGTGGTGCGCTATGGCCCGAAATCCGATGTGCTGGCGCCGCCCTTCGATGATTACACCGATCTTTTGTTGTCCTCGGTGCCCGAGATGCGCCTGGGCTGGCTGGAAGAGGTTATCGCGGGGCGCAAGATGGAAAGTGCGGGGAACTGACGCGCAGGCGGGCGGGGCTTTCACCCCCCGCGCTGGATTGTTCCAATCCGCCTTCTCCCGGGGAAGATTTGGGAACATTTGAAGGGCGACGCGGCGAAAGGCTTGACCGGGCAGGCCCGCGCACGCGACGCTGCACTGAAACGGAAAGGGCGGACCATGCGGATTTTGCTGATTGCGGCGGCTGTGGGGATGGCGGGTCCGCTTTGGGCCGAAACCTTTGACATCGTGCCGGGGCCCGAAGCCGAAGCCGCCTTGCAAGAGGCGTTGATTCTGGCGCAGCCCGGCGACGAGGTGGTGCTTGCGCCCGGCACCTATGCCATCCGCAACCAACTGTCGCTGGACGCTGAAGAGGTCACCCTGCGCGGGGCCGGGATGGATGCCTCGATCCTGTCGTTCAAGGGCCAGACCGGCGGGGCCGAGGGGCTGATCGTGACCGGCAACGGCGCGGTGCTGAAGGATTTCGCGATCGAGGACACCAAGGGCGACGCGATCAAGGCCAAGGGCGTCGACGGTTTTGCGGCGATCCGGGTGCGGGCGGAATGGACCGGCGGGCCAAAGGCCGGAAACGGCAGTTATGGCCTGTATCCGGTGCAGTCCACCAACGTGTTGCTGGACGGGGTCGTGGTGAAAGGCGCGTCGGACGCGGGGATTTACGTTGGCCAGAGCCAGAGGATCATCGTGCGCAATTCGCGGGCCGAATTCAACGTGGCGGG
This sequence comes from Paracoccaceae bacterium, assembly GCA_031371185.1. GTDB lineage: Bacteria > Pseudomonadota > Alphaproteobacteria > Rhodobacterales > Rhodobacteraceae > CAIYZT01. The sequence continues at coordinate 5,127 of JANMJC010000498.1, forward strand.
GCTGGAGATCGAAAACTGCTATTACGCCGATGTCTATGACAATGTCCTTACCAACAACACCGGCGGCTTGTTGGTGTTCGACCTGCCCGACCTGCCGCAGCAGGGCGGCCACGACATCCGCATGTTCCGCAATACCTCGACCGGAAACAACACGCCCAACTTCGCGCCCGAGGGCAATATCGTGGGGCTGGTGCCGGCGGGGACCGGCATGTTGATCATGGCCAATGCCGATGTCGAGATCTTCGACAACGACTTTTCCGACAACCGCAGCGTCAACATGATCGTGGCGTCTTATGTCAAGGACACCGAAGACGCCGCCTATGACAAGGCGCCGCGCCGCATTCATGTGCATGACAACCGGTTCGGCATTTCAGGCACTGACCCCGATGCCAGCGAGTTCGGCGGGGTCCTGCGTGACATCTTCGGGGTTCCGGTTCCCGATATCGTCTGGGACGGGGTGCTGCCGTTGTGGCGCTGGTTCACGGTGGGCATGGCGGCGGGGGATCAGTTTTCGATCCATGACAATACCCATGCCAGCGCGGTTCCTTATGGCAACGCCGATTTCGTGGGCTATTTCGGGCTGACCTGGCTGCATTCGGTGGGCCATGACATGGCCGAGCATTCCGCCAGCCTGACCCCGCTGGCGCCGGTGCAGGTGATCATCCGGGGCCGCGACGTTGACCACGCCAGCGCCTGGGCGGAGATCGAAAAGTGAAGGCCCTGGCGCTGGTGGCACTGCTGGCCGGACCCGCGCTGGCCGATGTGGACCAGGCGGCGATTGCGGCGCAAAGGCCGCCCCGGATGTTGGCGGCGTTCGGTTTTTTCGACGACCCTGCCGCAAGCAGACCTGCGGCGGGGGTGATCGCCTATTCCATCGCCTCGCCCCTGTTCACGGATTACGCCGACAAGGACCGCTTTGTTTACACTCCCACCCCTGCGCCCGCAGCCCTGTCGGGGGTGCTGGCGTTTCCCGAAGGCGCGGCGCTGATCAAGACCTTCCGCTACGGCGCGCGCAAGGTTGAAACCCGGGTCCTGCTGCATCAGGCGGCGGGCTGGAAGGGCTATTCCTATCTGTGGAACCAGGCCGGGACCGAGGCGGCCCTTGCGCTGGCGGGTGCCGATCTGACCCTTGCGACCGAGCATGGCCCGGTGGCCTATCATGTGCCCAACGCGAACCAGTGCAAGGCCTGCCACACGGGCCCGGACAAGACGATGATGCCGATCGGCCCCAAACTGCGCAACCTGAACACCGGCGATCAGCTGGTGGTTCTGGCGGC
>JANMJC010000499.1:0-1568 GCA_031371185.1 Paracoccaceae bacterium
ATCGTGTCGCCGACGACCTGCATGGCGGTGCTGAACACCATGCGGGCGGTGATGAAGGACGCGAGGATGCGCGAGCAGGCGGGGTCGATCCGGCGGGAACTGGGCGAGCTTTACAAGGACATAGAGCGCTTGGGCGAGAGAGTGGGCAATCTGGACCGCCATTTCGGGCAGGCCGCCAAGGACATCGAGGAAATCAAGGTGTCGTCCGACAAGGCCAGCCGGCGGGCACGGCGGCTGGACAATTTCGACTTTGAGGAACTGGCTCAGCCCGATGCCAAACCGCTGCCGATCTCTCCGGCCGCGGAATGACACGGCTGCTGACCGCCCGCGATTTCACCCCGATGCCCTGGGCCAATGGCAAGGGCGTGACAGTGGAACTGGCGCGGTCCGATGCCGGGGGCGCGATGCGCTGGCGACTGTCGCGGGCCCGGGTGGTGGAAAACGGGGCCTTTTCGATCTTTCCGGGGGTGGAACGGGTTCTGACCGTGCTGACCGGGCCGGGGTTCGATCTGGTGGGCGAGGGGATCGCGCTTCAGGCGCGGCCTTACGGCCCGGTCAGCTTCGCGGGCGATGTCGCGGTGCGGGCGGTCGGGGTGACCGCGCCGTCGGACGATTTCAATGTGATGACGGCACGGGCACTGGGTCGGGCCGGGGTGCGGGTGCTGCGCGGGCCCGAAACGCTGGACCCGGCCCGGCTTTGGGCGATCTACTGGCCGCAGACCGACCGCCTGCTGCTGACCGACGAAGGGTTTGCCTTTGACGGCGATGGCCCGGCAATCGCGGTTGCCTTGCCGGGGACGGAAGAATTTTAGGCTAAAATTCTTCGGAAAAATCTTCGGATGAAGATTTTTGGGTGAGGCGGCTGTGGGCGAATCAGATGCGGAAAAGCGGCTGCAAAAGACGCGGAAACAGGCCGTGAAATTTCAGCGGCGCGTCGGTCGCGGCAAGGCAGATGCAATCGGCCCCGATCTCGGCCACCGGGGTGTGGTCGACCGTTGCGCCGGCGACTTCGACATCGCCCGGGCCATAGTGCCCCTCGGCATCGCGAAACGCGCCCTGCAAAACCAGCGTCAGTTCCAACCCGCCATGGCCGTGATCGGGAACCGCCTGACCCGCGGGGATGAACAACAGCCGCGCCGAGGCACCGCGCGCAGTCGGCAGGATCGCCTGCCGCACGCCCATGCCGATGGATTTCCATTTCACCGACGCAAGATCACCGCCGACATATTCGGCCAGGGGGGCCGGAAAAATCCCCTGACGGCGCGGGCGCACCGGCTCTTGTGGCACCGGACCGGCAAGGCGGGCCATGCAGGCGTCCAGCGCGCCCGGGGCCATGCTCGCCGCTTCGGCCTCGGCCCCGGCCTCGACGACCGCGCCGCCAAGGGCCTCGAAAGCGCCAAGCTGGGCCCGGCAATCGTCGCACAGCGAGACATGGGTGGCGACCACAAGCGAGAAGGCCTCGGGCAGGGTGCCAGCCGCATAGGACATCAGCAGGGTATCGGAGAGGTGGTGTTTGATGGTCATGGCCGTCATCTCAGTTCATCTTGCTGCGCAGGCGGTCAAGCGCC
>JANMJC010000537.1:0-17135 GCA_031371185.1 Paracoccaceae bacterium
GCGAGGCGGCGCAGGCCAAGTTGCGGGCGGCAGCCGTGCTGGGCTTGCCGGTCTGGCTGGCAGCACGCCCCCCGATCCCGCCGCGTCTGACCGTGGAAAGCCCGGCCGAGGTCTTGGCTTGGCTGGCCCATCATCCTGCCCGCCTTGGGGTATAGACATGCGGGCCGACCCGGCGGGTGGCGGAGTTTCCGACGATGACGACGGTGCGCATGTCGGCCATCTCTTCGTTTGCCTCCGACAGCGCCACCGTCAGGATGCGCTGATCGGGCAGACTGACATTGCGGGCAAAGATCATCAGCCGCGCCGGGTCGCAGGCGTCGCGCAGGGTTTCCAGCACGCGGCCAAATGTGTCGGGCCGCGAGGCTGAGCGGGGGTTGTAGAACGCCATGGCAAAATCCGCCTCGACCGCCAGCCGGACGCGCCTTTCGATCAGGGCGAAGGGCTTCAGGTTGTCTGACAGGTTGATGCAGCAAAAATCGTGGCCCAGGGGCGCACCGGCAGCGGCGGCGGCGGCGAGCATGGCGGTGATGCCGGGCAGCACGCGGATCGGCGGCAGGCCTTCGCGGCCTTCGCAGGCCTCGAACACCGCCGAGGCCATGGCGAAAACCCCTGGATCGCCCGACGAGACGACAACCACCCGGTGCCCCCGCCCCGCCAGATCCAGCGCCAACCTCGCCCGGTCGATCTCGACCCGGTTGTCAGAGGCGTGCAGGGTCAGCCCGGCGCGCGGGGCGATGCGGGCGACGTAAGGACTGTAGCCGATGACATCGCTGGCGGCATCCAGCGCCGCGCGCACCTCGGGCGTGACGAGGGCGTCATCGCCGGGCCCAAGGCCCACCACTGCCAGCCAGCCGGTCATTCGCCGGCTCCGGTTTCCGGGCGCCGGCCCTTGCCCGGCACCAGCACGATCGCGAAATAGGGGCAATCGGCGGCACCTATCCCGGCCAGGGGGCGGATGCGTTCGCCGGTCATCGTGCCGCGCTCGACCAGAACGGCGTCGGCCAACCGCCCCGCAGCCGCCAGCGCCCGCGCGACCTTTGGCAGATTGCGCCCGGTCTTCATGATCACCAGCGCATCCGAGGCGGCCATCTGCGCCTGCAATTCGGCCTCGTCCAGCGTTCCGGCCAGAACCGTCAGAATGTCATCGCCCCAGGTCATCGGCAGGCCCGCGCGGTTCCAGCACCCGACCATGCCGGGAATGCCCGCGACCACTTCGACCGGAACCCGGCCCTGCAAGCGGGTCCACAGATGCTGAAACGAGCCATAGAGGAACGGGTCGCCCTCGCAGAGCACCACGACGTCCTCGGAAAGGGCCATCGCGACAAGCCGATTGGCCCAGACGTCGTAGAATTCGGCAAGCTGCGCGATGTAGGCCGGGCTGTCGAAGGGCAGTTCGGTGGTGACGGGATATTCCATCGGATATTCGGTGACATCGGCGCGCAGCATGCCCTCGACGATCTGGCGGGCCATGCCGCGACGCCCGGGTTTGCGGAAATACGCGACATGGCGCGCGGCGCGCACCAGACGGTCGGATTTGACCGACATCAGGTCGGGATCGCCAGGGCCAAGACCCGCGCAGATGACCTTGCCTTGGGTCCCGGGCTCCATCGTCATTCCTTTCGGCTGGCCAGCGCGTTGACCGCGGCCACGGTGATGGCCGACCCGCCCAGACGGCCCGCGACGACCATGGACGGGACCGGGGCGGCATCCATCAGCGCGGCCTTGGATTCGGCGGCACCGATGAACCCGACCGGGCAGCCGATGATGGCGGCGGGGCGCGGGCAGGCGGGGTCTTCCAGCATGTTCAACAGATGAAACAGCGCGGTCGGCGCGTTGCCGATGGCGACGACCGCCCCGGCAAGATGCGGACGCCACAACTCGACCGCGGCAGCCGAGCGGGTGTTTTGCATCGCTCGGGCAAGGTCGGGCACCGAAGCGTCCTGCAGGGTGCACAGGATCTGGTTGCGGGCGGGAAGGCGGGTGCGGGTGATGCCTTCGGACACCATTCGCACATCGCACAGGATCGGCGCGCCGCCTTCCAGCGCGGCCCGGGCGGCGATGGCCATGCCGGGAGAAAACCGGACGAAACGCTCCAACCCAACCATGCCGGCGGCATGGATCATGCGCACGACAACGACCTCTTCCTCGGGGGTGAAGGCGGTCAGATCGGCCTCGGCCCGGATGGTGGCGAAACTGGCCAGATAGATCGCCGCCCCGTCTTTTTCATAGATATGGGGCATCAAGGCGGTCCTTTGGCATCGAAAAGGTTGGAATCCTGCAAGAGCCGCTGCAGGGGCCAGGCAGCGCCGCCGACCTGTTCGGCCTTGCAAGCGCGACCAAGGGCAAAGCCGCCCGTCTGCGCCACTCCCGTCTGCGCCACCCCCGTCTGCGCCACCCCCGACTGCGCCACCAGCGTCAGATCGGCAGGCCAGGGATGGGCACAACCCTTGGCGCAGCCCGAGACATGCAGGGTCTGACCCGGCGGAACGCGGGGGGCGAGCCTGCGGGCAAGGTCGCGGGTCGGTCCCTGCGCCTGCGGGCAGAAGGGCGCTCCGGGGCAGGCGCGGACGCCCAGCATCGGGCTGGCCGGATCAAGGATCAGGCCCGGCACGGCGCCCAAGCCAAAGGTATCGGGCTGGCCTTCGATCAGCATCATCCGCCAGGGCGTCAGACGAAGGGGGCGGTCCAGCACGGCCAGGGCGGCAAGGGTTTCGGCGGGAAAGGCCCCGAACTCGAACCCGGCAAGGCTGCCTAGCGGGGTTGCCCCGGGAAGCGGCGGCACACTGGCGGCAACCGGGGCTTCGACAGCACCGGGCGGAAGGATTCCGCGCAAGGCAAGGCCGCGCATCCGGCCCCGGCCCTGCGCGATGCCTCCCTGATCCACGAACCACTGCGCCAGGGCGATCAGGGCGGCAACGGCGGTTTCACGCGTCACCGGCTGCCCCAGGGCCGCCCCGTCGGCGCGCAGGATCAGCCCGCCCGACAGCCCCCGTTCGACCCGCAGATCGCCCGAGGCATCGGCCAGCACCCTTGTCGGACCAATGTCGATGACATGGCCGAATTTGGCGGGCAGGTCCGGCAAGTCCATCAGCCGCGATTGCAGGGCCGCAGACAGGTCGGTGGTGCCGTCGCCTTCGCCCCAGAAAGGCGACAGCAGGATGTTGCGGCGCGCCTCCAGCGCCAGATCGGCGTCAAGCACCCCCAGGGCCGCCAGATCGGCCAACAGCGCCCGGTGGCTGTCGGGGCGCACCCCGCGCAGTTGCAGATTGGCGCGGTTCGAAATTTCCATTTGGCCATTGCCATGCGTCCGCGCGGCCTGCGCCAGACCCTGCGCCTGCGCCGGCGTCATCCGGCCGATCGGCAGACGGACCCGCACCACCAGCCCGTCGCCCGAGGCCATCGGACGCAGCGCGCCGGGGCACCAACCCTGAACGGCAAAGCTCATAGCCGCTCTCCCGCCAGTTCCGCCGCGATCGAGTTTCGCCGCGTTGCCCATAGACCTGCCTCGGCCAGCTTGCGGAACATCTCTTCCATCGCGGCCAGGGCTCCGGGGTTTTCGCGGCCCAGAAAGTCGCGCAGATCGGCGCGGCCAAGCGTGGCATCGTGATACAGATCGAACAGATGCGCGGGAACCGACCCCGCCAGATGGGCAAAGGCCGCCATATGGTCCAGCGTGGCCGAAATCTCGGCGGCACCGCGAAAGCCGTGGCGCATCATGCCATCGGCCCAGGCGGGGTTGGCAGCCCGGGCGCGCACCACGCGGGCAATCTCTTCGGGCAGGGTGCGCAGGCGCAGGGCATCGGGGCGGGTGGCATCCAGATGGTACAGCGTCGGGCGGACGGCCCCCAGACGGGCCATCGCCGCGGCGAACCCGGCTTCGTGGGCGGCATAGTCGGCGGCCATCAGCACATCGGTTTCGGGCAGGTCCTGCGCATGCACAAAGCTGTCGGCCCGCATCAGCCGCGCCTCGATCCCGCCCCGGTCCGCCTGCAGTTCCCCGTCCGGCCCAAACGCCCAGGACGAGGCGGAAAGCCAGGCCTCGCCGGCCGCCGCGCGGGTGGCGTCGGAGAAGTCTTCCAGCGTCCCGCCCATGCCAAGGCCGTACTGGCCCGGTTCAGGGGCGTAAACCCGCGCGCCACCGGCCAGATAGGGGTTGTCGCTTGCGCCTTCGTCGCGCAGCGCCAGGGCCGCGATGCCCGCGCTGAACAGGGCGGCAAGGCCGGGGAAGATGTCGCGGAACAGGCCCGACACCCGGCAGGTAACGTCGATGCGCGGGCGACCCAGCAGGGCCAGCGGCAGAATGTCAAAGCCCGAAACCCGGCCCGACTCCGCGTCCCAGGTCGGGGCAAGGCCCGCCAGATGCAGGGCCATGGCGAAATCCTCGCCCGAGGTGCGCATCGTGGCCGATCCCCAGAGGTCCACCACCAGCCCGCGCGGAGGGTCGCCGTGATCCTGCAGATGGCGACGCACCAGCTCTTCGGCCATTTTCACACCCTGAGCATGGGCCCCGCGCGAGGGCACGGCGCGCGGATCGACCGAATACAGGTTGCGCCCCGTCGGGAGCACGTCGCTGCGGCCCCGGTTGGGCGAGCCGGACGGCCCGGGCGGAACCCGGTCGCCGTTCAGCGCGGCCACAAGCCCGTCGCGCTCGGGCCCGCCACAATCCCCCCGGCCATAGATGTGCAGCCCGTCGCCATACTGGCTTTCCTTGATGTCGCAGACAAAGCGGTCGATCCGCGTGATCGCTTCGGCAGCCGAGGCATCGGCGGTCAGCCCCAGATCCTGCGCCACCCCGCTGGCGCCGGCCTCGTCGCGGATGGCGGCAATCAGGCGGTCGCGGCGGGCGGGGTCAAGCCCGTCGGCGGTGGAGTATTCATCCAGCAGCCGTTCAAGGCGCAGCAGCGCCGGGGGCGTCGCCGAAAGAGCCAGAGGTGGCGGCAGGTGGCCCAGGGTGACGGCCCCGATGCGGCGCTTGGCTTGCGCGGCCTCTCCGGGATCGTTCACGATGAAGGGATAGACAACGGGCAGGTGTCGGGTCAGCGCCTCGGGCCAGCAATCGCACGACAGGGCCACCGACTTGCCCGGCAGCCATTCCAGAGTGCCATGCGCGCCCATATGCACAAGGGCGTGAATGCCAAGCGATTGAAGCCAAAGATAAAACGCCACATAGGAATGGCAGGGCACGCGGTTTGTGTCGTGGTAATCCTCGGCCCGGCGCGCGGGGTTGCCGCGTTCGGGCTGGGCGGCGATCAGGGCGTTGCCGGACCAAAGGGCGGTAAAGTGAAACGCGCCGTCGCGACTTGCGCCATCAACCTCGGGCGGGCCCCAGGCGGCGAAAAGCGCGTCCTGCAGGGTCTGCGGCAGTTGCGCCAGCGCCGACAGATAGGCCGAATGCGGCCAGGAAAGGGTGGCCCGCGCCAGGGTCGGGGCCAGATCTGCGGGCGCAGAGGTGGCATATCCGGCCCCCGAAAGGTCGGTCAACACCCGGTCCAGCGAGGCCAGCACATCAAGGCCGACGGCATGGGCAAGCTGATGAGGCTTGCCCGGATAGCTGGACAGCACGAAGGCCAGTTTGCGGTCGGCCGCCGGGGCCGCCCCCAGACGGTGCCAGGCCAGAACGCGGGCCACGATGGCGGCGATGCGGTCCGCCTCGGCGCGGTGCGAAAAGCGCGCGAACTGCAGATCCGGGTCGCGCCGTCCGACCGATTTGAAGCTGGCAACCCCGGCAAACAGGCGGCCATCGACCTCGGGCATCACGACATGCATGGCCAGATCGGCCGGAGACAGACCCCGCGTCGATGCGGCCCAGTCGCGGCGCCGCGCGGTGGACAGGGCGACCTGGAACACCGGGCAGGGTGCTGCGTCAAACGGGGTCACGCCCCGCTCATTGCGCGCCGAAAAGGCGGTGGCGTTGACGATGGCCATGGGCCTTCCCTGCGCCAGCACCGGCCCCAGCCAATCGGCCACCCCGGCAGATTTCAACGATACGGCAAAGGCCCCGACCGAGCGCACTCCCGCCGCGCGGAAGGCGCGGATCAGGGCATCGACCGGGCTGGTATCGGCCGAGGTCAGATAGGACCGGTAAAAGGTGACAAGCACCTGCCCCGAAAGATCGGGTGCCGCGATGACCCCGTCATCGGGGTCGTAAAACCCCCTGTCCGGTACCGATTTGTCGCCCGCCACCGGCCCGGCATAAAGCCCCCCCGCCAGCGCCAGTTGGGCCAGGGCCGCCTGTGCCGCCACGGCACCGCCCGCATCGCACAGGGACTGCAAGCGGCGCAGCGTCGAGACGGGGACGGTTGACAATTCATCCAGCCTCGGGTCGTGCCGACCATCGGCGGGTAAAACCGCAAGCGCGAAACCCTGCCGCCGAGCCAGGTCCTGCAAGGTGGCCAGACCGTAGGGCCAATAGGCCTCGCCCCCGATCAGGCGCACCAGAACGGCGCGGGTCCCGGGCAAGGTCTTTTCGGCCCACAGGTCCACCGAAAGCGGATGTTTCAGCGCCACAAGATTGGCCAGACGCAACGACGGAAGCCCGCCCGCCGCACGGCGCCAGCCCGCCTGGAACGCGCCAAGATCGCTGTCGGAAAACGACAGCACGATCAGATCGGCAGGGTCCTGGCCCAGATCAAAAGCCTGCGCCTGTTCGTCCAGACCATGGCTTTCGGTGAACAGGATATGCATCCTAGCCAGCCCTCCTCGTGCCGTTCCGGCCTCGTCGCGACCCTGCGCGACGGTCCGGCAAACGGCGCGGCAAAGGGGCGTGACCGCTCATCTCAGGCCCCGATGCCCGCCATCAGGACGGCACGGATCGCGGCGGCGTCGATGTCGTGATGTTCCGCGATCACCACCAGACGGGTAGCCCGTTCGGTGCTGCCCCAGGGGCGGTCGTACTGATGGCGCACCCTTTCGCCCACCGCCTGCAAAAGCAGCCGCATCGGCTTGCCCGCGACCGCGGCATAGCCCTTGACGCGCAGGATGTTCTGTTCGCGCGCCAAACGCTGCACCGCCAGCACCAGCGCCTCGGGCGCGGTGATTTCCGGCAATTCGATCACCACCGAGGCGAAATCGTCGTGCTCGTGGTCGTCATGGCCGTCGTGGTGGCTGGGGCGCGCCGCGATGTCATCCTCGGCGGCGGCGTTGAGCCCCAGAATGACGCGCGGGTCGATGATGCCGTCGGTCATGGCGATGATCGGCAGACGGCGCGGCGCTTCGGCCTCGATCACGGCGCGGGCGGCGGCAAGGCCCGCCTCGCCTGCCAGATCGGCCTTGGACAGCAGGACGATGTCGGCGCAGGAAATCTGGTCCTCGAACACCTCGGACAAAGGGGTTTCGTGGTCACTCGCGCCCATCGCCTCGGGGTTCGGCGCGAAACGCCCCGCCGCCACCGCCTCGGCATCGGCCAGCGTCACAACGCCGTCCACCGTGATGCGCGAGCGGATCGCCGGCCAGTCGAAGGCCTTGAGCAAGGGCTTGGGCAGGGCAAGGCCCGAGGTTTCGATCACGATGTGATCGGGCCGTGTCGGCAGGGCCATCAGCGCCTCGATCGTGGGGATGAAATCGTCGGCCACCGTGCAACAGATGCAGCCATTGGCCAGTTCGACGATGTTTTCCACCGGACAACTGGCATCGGCGCAGGATTTCAGGATGTCGCCATCGACCCCCAGCACCCCGAATTCATTGACCAGAATGGCCAGCCGCTTGCCCTGGGGATTGGCCATCAGGTGACGGATCAACGTGGTCTTTCCCGCGCCCAGAAAGCCGGTGATCACGGTGACGGGAATCTTGGTCAGGTCGGTCATTCGTGGGTCTCCATCGGAACGGGAAGCGGCATCGGCGGGATGCGGGCGAGGGATTGCTTGCGAAAGATCACCGGGCGTTCGCGCCAGGGCACGATGCCGTCGGTCGTGGCGGCATAGGCGGCGGCACCGCGCAGAATCTCGGGGACATCGGCAAGGGTCAAACGGCCATAGACATAGGACCAGGCGCCGGCCTGCGTCAGCGCGATGTTGCAGCCGTGATCGCAGGCGGAAAGGCATTCCACGGGTCGGATCTCGACACCCTGCGGCGTGATGTCCGCGTTCAGGGCTGCGAAAAGCTGCGCACCGGGGGCAACCTGCCCGTCAGGCAGCGGCTGACCCGCTTTGCAGGTCATGCAGACGTGAACGACAGCACCCATATCCCAAGCCTTTCAAAAGCCGATCCGGGGTGCGCCAACAAGGCAGCGGAGGCGCATACGCCCCCCTCGCCTGAGGGTCGCGGATCACCCCGTCCGCCCATTCAGTCATCGCGTTGGCAGGTCTCCCGGCTTGCAGAGTGGCGCCTTGCGGCCCCTTGGCCCCCACCTTCCCAAGCTTTCGCCAGTGGCAATGGGGCCTCTCCGGTCACGGTCGCGGGGGCGGCCGACCTTCGGGCGCGGATGCCCTTGGTCATTCCCTCTTCGCCTGCCCCGAACGGGTCAGGAACCAACAGCGCCTGCATGGCGGCAAAAACGGCGAAGAGTCAAGAAAGCCCGCGCCGCTTTGCAGGTCGATTGCGACCTTGCGGGCCTTGCGCGACACAAAGCGTCGGTTTCGCGCGCGGCCCCGCCGTCCGCGGCCCTTTCCAAGGGCCAAGGCGCGCCTTAGGTTGGCCCCCGAACCAGAGGGATGCCATGACCGAGCCCACCGCCCCCAAGCCCGCCGACGATGAAGCGCGCCACGCCGTGAAAATGGCCAAGAAGAAGGCCGCGCGCGACAAGATCATGGCGACGAAATCGGGCGAAAAGGGCCTGATCATCGTGCATACCGGGGCGGGCAAGGGCAAATCCTCGTCCGGCTTCGGCATGATCCTGCGCTGTGTGGCCCACCAGATGCCCTGTGCCGTGGTGCAGTTCATCAAGGGCGCCTGGGAAACGGGCGAGCGGCGGCTTCTGACCGAGAACTTTGCCGATCTCTGCCAGTTCCATGCCATGGGAGAAGGGTTCACCTGGGAAACCCAGGACAAGACCCGCGACATCGCGGCGGCGCGGGCGGGCTGGGAAAAGGCCAAGGACCTGATCCGCGACCCGGCCATCCGCATGGTCCTGCTGGACGAGATCAACATCGCGCTGCGCTATGACTATCTGGATATCGTCGAAGTGGTGGCCTTTCTGACCACGCAAAAGCCGCCCCTGACCCACGTTGTCCTGACCGGGCGCAATGCCAGCGAGGCGCTGATCGAAATCGCAGATCTGGTGACCGAGATGACCCTGGTCAAACATCCGTTCCGATCGGGGGTCAAAGGGCAGCCCGGGGTAGAGTTTTGACGCCGGTGGCCCGGCGGAACCCCGGGCGGGGGGCGCTGCCCCCCACGGCTTCGCCTCCCCCCGGGAATATTTGGATCAAGATGAAGGTAACGAAGTCTTCATCAATTCCGGGCAAGTCTTGTCCTGCGGTACAGGGGGGGACCCCGATGACCGCTCAAGGTGAAGGCGCCGCGTCTCCCCCGTGTCAACGGCCCGAGGCGCGGCGGCCGACCCCACCCCACCTTGCCCTTCATCTTGATCCAAATATTCCCCGCCGGAGGCATCCGACACTGACACCTGGGCTGGCGGGGCAAGGCCAGGGCGCCGGCTCGGGCCGCGTCCGCCTTGGGTCGGCCCGCACTTGTTCTTCGGCCCTTGCCAACCAAAGGACCGGGCGGGGGGTAACTTGGGCAAGGCACTGATGATCCAGGGCTGCGGGTCGAATGTCGGCAAGTCGATGCTGGTGGCGGGCTTGTGTCGGGCGCTGACCTTGCGCGGTTTGCGGGTGCTGCCGTTCAAGCCGCAGAACATGTCGAACAACGCCGCCGTAACGGCGGATGGCGGCGAGATCGGCCGGGCGCAGGCCTTGCAGGCGCGGGCCTGCGGCGTGGATCCGGTCACCGACATGAACCCGATCCTGTTGAAGCCGGAATCCGAGATCGGATCTTCGGTCATCGTGCAGGGCAAGCGGGTGGCGACGGTGAAAGCGCGCGACTATGCCGCGCTGAAGCCCGGGCTGATGGCACCGGTGCTGGAAAGTTTCGCGCGGTTGCGGGCGCGGGCGGACATCGTGATTGTCGAAGGGGCGGGCAGTCCGGCCGAGATCAATCTGCGCGCCGGCGATATTGCCAACATGGGATTTGCCCGGGCGGCGCAGGTGCCGGTCGTGCTGGTGGGCGACATCGACCGGGGTGGGGTGATTGCGCAGATCGTCGGCACCCGGTCCGTGCTCGACCCGGGCGACGCGGCGATGGTCGCAGGCTTCATCATCAACAAGTTTCGCGGCGACCCCCGCCTGTTCGACGACGGCTATCACGAGATTGCCCGGCGCACGGGCTGGGCCGGGTTTGGCGTGCTGCCGTGGTTTGATCAGGCGCACCGTCTGCCTGCCGAGGACGCGCTGGACATCGCCTCGGGGCCCCGTCGCGACGGGGCGGTCAAGGTGGTCTGCCAGCAACTGTCGCGCATCGCCAATTTCGACGACCTTGACCCCATCGCCGCCGAACCGGGCGTCGAGATGGTCATGCTGCGGGCCGGTCAACCGATTCCGGGCGATGCGGCGCTGGTCATCCTTCCGGGGTCGAAATCGACGCGCGGCGATCTGGCCTTTCTGCGCGCCCAGGGCTGGGACATCGACCTTCTGGCGCATCACCGGCGGGGCGGGCGGATTTTGGGGATCTGTGGCGGCTATCAGATGCTGGGGGCCATGGTGTCGGACCCCGAAGGGATTGAAGGGCCGCCAGGTTCTGATCCGGGCCTGGGGCTTTTGGACGTGACAACCCGGATGCAGGGTGACAAGCGGCTGACCCTGTCGCAGGCGGTGCATCTGGCCAGCGGTCGGGCCGTTCAGGGTTATGAAATACACATCGGGGTCACCGAAGGGCCCGACCGGGCGCGCCCCTTTGCCATGCTGGACGGATGCGGCGAGGGGGCGCGGTCGGCGGATGGGCGGGTTGAGGGCAGCTATCTGCACGGGCTGTTCGCGGAGGACGGGTTTCGCGCCGCCTATCTGGCGGGTCTGTGGGTTGCGCCTTCGGGCGCGGCCTATGGGGCGGGGGTCGAGGCGGCGCTGGACGCGCTCGCGGCCCATGTCGAGGCGCATCTGGATGTGGCGGGTCTTCTGGCCGTGGCGGGCGGGCGGTGATCGCGGCCGGGGCGATGGCGCTGGCCATGGCGGTCGATGCGGTGCTGGGCTGGCCCGCCTGGCTTTTTGCGCGGATCGGCCATCCGGTGACCTGGATTGGCCGCTTGATCGGCGCGCTGGACCGCCGGCTGAACCGCGAGGGCGATGCGCCGGCGACGCGGCGTCTGGCGGGGGGTGTGACTCTGATCCTGGTGGGGGGGGCTGCGGCGGGTCCGGCGGCGCTGATCGCCAGCCTGCTGCCCGGCGGGCTGACCGGCCTGATCCTGACCGCGCTTCTGGCCTGGCCCCTGATCGCGGTGAAGTCGATGCACGACCATGTGCAGGCGGTGGCGGCCCCCCTGTCGGCGGGCGATCTGGCGGGCGCGCGCTGCGCCGTGGCGATGATCGTGGGGCGCGATCCGGCGGCGCTCGACCTGGGCGGCGTGGCGCGGGCCGCCCTGGAAAGCCTGGCCGAAAACACCTCGGACGGCATCGTGGCGCCCTTGTTCTGGGGCGCGGTTCTGGGGCTTCCGGGCATCGCGGCCTACAAGGCCGTCAACACGCTGGACAGCATGATCGGTCACAAGACCCCGCGCTTTGCCGAGTTTGGCTGGGCCTCGGCGCGCTTTGACGATCTGGTCAACCTGATCCCGGCCCGGGCAACCGGGCTGCTCTACTCCGCCTGTTCCGGGCATTGGCGCAGGTCGCTGGCCTGCATGGTGGCCGATGCGGGCAAGCACCGTTCGCCCAACGCCGGCTGGCCCGAGGCGGCTTTGGCGGGCGGTCTGGGGATTAGGCTGTCGGGCCCGCGGGTTTACGCCAACCGGGTGGCGCAGGAACCCTGGGTCAACGGCGCTTCCCCCGACCCGGCAGCCCCGGACCTTCAGCGCGGGCTGGCCTTGTACCGGCGGGCGATGCTGGTGCTTGCGGTTTTGCTGGGCGCCGCATCGGTGCTGTGTGGTATCTTGGGCTGACCCGGGCGGAACCGGACTGCCCGCCCAACAGACCGCAGATTCAGGCACGCCGTCCTTGAAACAGGAACCGCGCGACGGCGGCAAAGGGTTTCAACGGTCGTCGCAACACCGGAAAGCGGCGGATGGCCGAGCCATAAAGACCCAGAAGGTTGCGGAACAGGATATTGCCGGGTCGCACCGAAATATGATCCAACTGATCGCGCTGCGTCGTGATGTTGCCGGTGTTCAGGCGTGCCGCCAACATCTGCAGCTTGTATTCCAGCTTGGCATAATTGCGCCCCGCCTGTTTGGGCGTCATGGCCATCACGACGCGGTAACCCCGGTCGACGCAGGCGTAACAGATCAGCCGTTCCTGCACATGGGCCAGCCCGCCGTCGACATGGCGCGGCTCGGGGTTGTAATCCTCCCAGGTCCACGGATGTTCGAACATCGGCGCCAGTGCCTTGCAACGGAACCAGTACATCGTTCCCAACGGCGCCAGCGGCGTGTCGTCATCCAGACGCACCCGCAGACCCATTTCGGCGGTCAGGCGCTGCAAGGGGGCGAGGTTGTTGAACCATGAATGGCCCAGGGTGCCAAACCCGATGTGAACCACCGGGGGCATGATCATGCCGATGTCCGGCTCTGCCTCGAACCGGTCCAGAATGTTCGAGATGTACCCCTGGGTCGCCGCCAGATTTTCAAACAGATGTTTCTTGAAATTCTCGCCCACCTGCCGCGACACCTGGGGCGTGCGCTTGGAATGCAGGCGCAGGGCGACATCGTACCTGCCCGACAGGACCACATCACGGAAGGTGATGAACAGCGAGGACATGTCGCGGCCCCGGTTCTGTTCGACAACCTGGACGTGAACCGAGTCAGGGGGCACCTTCCTGTCGGCCAGAAAGCCCTCGATCTGCGATTTGTGCTGGTCGGTCGAGGTGGTGATGTACAGAACGACCTTGCAGGGGAACCTTTCGATCAACTGCCAGAACTCGGGCATCATTTCGGCATAAAACGCGTGGATGAAAAGGGCCACGGTGCCAAAGCCCCATTCAGTCTTGCCCGGATGCAGGGCGTCCAGCGGCAGAACCTCGTATTGATCGGCGATCATCGCGAAATCGCGCGGGGCCAGGTTGCGGGTGACATAGCGGATTGCGGCCCGGTACAGATCGGGGTGGCGGACACGCAGATCATCCAGGGCGATGCGCAGGTCGATCGAGTACAGATCGTGCAGCAGCGGGTCAAGCCGCAGGGCGGCCAGAGGCAGGCAGGGCAGGTTCAGGGTGGCCAGCTTGTGAACTTCGGACAGGCGCGGATCGGTGGTTTCCAGAACCTGCGCGTCCACCGGGTAGATCACCTTGTGACCGCCGGTTTCAAGCAGGGTGGCAAGGCCGATGTGCAGGCGCTGGAATTCGGCCCAGTAGTCCGTCGTCGGCTGGAAACCGGCCCAGAAATCGCGAAACGCCGGGGACGCCATCAGGCGCGACGAGAACACCGCAAAATCAAGATAGGGCAGACGCTCGATCCGGGTGGTGCCCGACAGGCGAGGGTCAAGTGCGGCGTTGTGCCAGTAGGCGGCGAAAAGATCGGCACCCTCGGCCCCGAGGTCAAAGGCGCGCGGGTCGATGGGCAACAAGGGGCCCATGACATGCGATCCGGTCAGCACGACGCAGGCGGGCTGCAGGCCCTGGTCCCAGACCCATTGCAGCCCCAGCCTTGTGCCCGAGGCCACGGTGGCCGGGCCGGTCAGGGGCACGAAACTGACCCCGTCGCCGCAAAGCCCGGTCAACAGCCCCACCAGATCGGCAGGACAGACCACCACCACGCGCCCGGCCAGTGTCGCCAGCGCCTTCAGCGCAAATTCGACATGGTCCGTGGGGTCCGGAAACACCGGAACCACATAGATCGCAAGGCGACGGCTTTGGTCGGCAGGTTCAGACATCAGAGCCTTTCATGGACCTCTTCCAGTGCGCTGCGGATTTCGGGCGTGTGCCACAACCCCAGACCGTCATGGTGCACAAAGCTTTGCTCGCCGTCCTTGTAGATGCTGCGCCCCTCGATGGGCAGGGTCCACAGCCCGGTCAGTCCCTTGGTCACCACCGCTTCCAGCCGCCGCTTGACGAAATCGGTGGCCTCCAGCGTCACGACCCGGCGGGCGGTCTTGCCATAGCGCCGGATCAGATTGCCGTAATGGGTCCGTTCGGTTTCGGTGGTGTTTTCCATGAACCTGTGGCGCAGATCCGACCCGATATGCGGTGCGCCCTGCGCGCGAAGGGCGGTCAGAAGCCGCAGGAACTCGGTCAACTCGATCGGAAAGGCGGTGTTTTTCGGTCGCGCATCCGGAACCGGCATGTCGGCCAGGCCCAGAACTGCGAGGCACAGATGCTGATAGATGTCGGTCTTGTCGGCCAGGACCAGGTTATAGGGCACCGCGCGAACTGTCAGGCCGCTCGCCAGATGCCCCGCCAGATCGCGCATCGGGTTCAGCAGCCGCGACTGCGCCCCTTGGGTGAAATTCTCGATGAAGCGGTCGGCAAAGCTTTTGGAATAGCCCTGCTTCACCTCTTCGGCCCAATAGGAATACAGGATGTCGAAGGGGTCGCGCACCACATAGACCAGTTCGACCCGTTCCTGACCCATGATCTCGGCCAGCCCTTGAAAACGCTTGGGGACCCACCGGCAAAACCCCTCGGCCGACAGAAGGATGTTCTTGCCCTCGGCCCGGGCGCGGCTGCCAAGATCGGCCAGGACCTGGGTCTCGGTGCCGCCCAGATACAGGGCGGCGTTGTGGGCGATGTGGTGATGGGCGGGCAGCCCGTCCGTCCCCTCCAGCGGATAGATCCAGCCCTGCGCATTCAGCGCGTCGCGGTTGGCGAACAGGTTTTGCTGGATATAGGTGGTCGCGGTCTTGTGCGGACCCATGTGAACAACAAGCACGGATGTATTCCCTTACGACGGGTCAGTGCCGGCAGGCTGCAGCGCCGCGATTTCACGCGTCAGGGCCTGACGCTCGGCTTTCAGGGCCGCCTGTTCTTCGATCAAGAGTTTCAGCCTTTCCGAAACGTAGATCAGCCGACGGCGCTTGGCGGTCAGCTCGGACGCATGCAGGGTCACGACGGGGCCCCCCTTTCCAAGGTTGCCTTCGGCCTAAGCCAAACGCGCGGTCTATGCAATCGCGCGCATTTCCTGACCGGCCCATTCGCCAAGCCGCGCCAGTCCCTGATCCAGCGAAAAAGCCGGGGCCCAGCCCAGTTTTTCGCGGGCCCGCGAAATGTCGGCCACGGCATGGCGAATATCGCCGGGGCGGAAGGCGCCGGTGACGGCGACACGGTCGGGGTCCTGGCCAAGCTGGGACATGAGGCGGCGCGCAACCTGCAGGATCGTGGCGCCTTCGCCGGTGCCGATATCCAGAATCTCGGCCGGCATGCGCGCGGCACGGGCCATCGCCGCAAAGGCTGACACCACGTCATCGACCAGCACGAAATCGCGCGTGATCTGGCCGTCTTCGAACACGCTCAGACCCTGACCTTCGAGTATCTGGCGGCAAAAGATCGAAAGGACGCCGGTGTAGGGGTTGTTCATCGACTGGCCCGGTCCAAAGACGTTTTGCAGCCGCAGGATGCCCACATCCACCTTGGTGCCCCAGAAGGCCTGTTTCAGCAGATATTCCTGCATCAGCTTGGTCGAGGCATAGATCGACGCCGGGGCTACCGTGCAATCGGCATTGGTGGGCACCGGGCGCAACGAGCGGCCCGCCATGTCCTTGGGCGCGAAATCGCCCCGTTCCAAGTCGGCCGCAACCCGTTCGACCGCGGCCACCGGGCGTCCGTCGCTGTCAACGCAAGCGCCTTCGCCATAGACCGAACGCGAGGAGGCCAGAATGACCCGCCGCACGAATTTGCCCCTCGCACGGATCGCCTCGATCAGGCGGGCGGTGCCCATGACGTTGACGTCATTGTAGCGCGCCGGCAGGTCAAACGACTGGCCGGTGCCGGTTTCGGCGGCAAGGTGGTAGACGATCTGCGGCCGGCTGGCGGCCACGGCGGCACAAAGTGCTGCTTCGTCGCGAACGTCGCCCTGGATGATCCTGACGCCGCTTTGCTGCAAAAGGGCGCGGGTATCGGTGTTTCCTTCGTGGGACTGGGGATGGAAATTGTCAAAAACGGTGACCTGATACAGGTCAGGCGACAAGGCGCAGGCAAGGCGGGAGCCGATGAACCCTGCCCCACCCGTGATCAAAACCGTCGACTTTTCCATGATACTCCCCGGGCGCATGCCCAATCCACCAGACATACACAACCAACCTGTGGCCGCGACCGGCCATCCCTGAACACGGGACGGCTGTTTCGAAATCGGGTCCGACACACCTTCGGATCCTGCCCCTTCTTTTCCTTGTCTGGCAAATCCCGTCAAGGGACTTGCTGGCAAATCCGGGATCCGTCGTCGGCATTCGGGGCCGAGGTCTTGCCGGCATTGCAGGGAATTTTCCACCCGCACCCCTGAGGGGAATCGCTCAACACACTGACGATAAACGCGAATAGTTTTAGCCAGCGACCAGTGGCCGAAATCCGCCGATGCCGGCCGGGATTAACCTGGGTTAATGTGGGAGAAAACGGTGCGAATTTTCCCCGCTGTCCGGCCCGCAGGACGGCGCGAAATCCTTGGAAATCTGGCCCCAAAGCCGCACGGACCTGCACAACGAAGGGTTGCGCTGCCGCGAATCGTTTGATCCGGCTCCCGGTCCGGTTCAACCCGCCAGTCGCCGGGGGTCAGAAGGACGGTGCCTGTCGTCGGGTGTCAAGCGCCGGGGATCAGGCGACGGGTGTCAGGCGCCGGGGGTCAGCCGTCGGGGTGTCCGGAGCAGGCTGTCAGTTGCCGGGGTGTCACCCACCCGGTGCCAATCTTGGGGCGTCAGGCGGAGGGAGCCGGTCGCGTGCTGTCAGGCGCAGGGAACCTGTCGCCGGATGTCAGGCGTCGGGTGTCAGGCGTCGGGTGTCAGGCGCCGGATGTCCCGCGCCGGCTGTCAAACGTCGGCGGTCAACCGTCGGGTGTCAGGCGTCGGGTGTCAGGC
>JANMJC010000549.1:0-3676 GCA_031371185.1 Paracoccaceae bacterium
GCCCGCAGCACCTTTCGTACCGCGTCGTCCGAAAAGGGGCTGGATTTGCCCTTGAACGTCACCGCCCACAGCGGCAGCGCGCCGATCTGCGCCAAGGCGCGGTCCAGATCGGCCCTTTCGCGCATCTCGGCGATGGCCAGACCGGCAAGCCTTGGGTCGCGGGTTTGAAACGGGGCAAGGGCTTGGCCAAGAACCGGATCCGCGATCTCGCCCAGGACAAGGGCCAGCAGGCCCGCGTGAACCCCCAGCTTTTCGGCCAGCGAGGGCTGCGGTCGGGCAAGGGCGCGAACCCAGGCGGCCGCCTCTTTCGCACCCAGGGTGGCGGTCAGCCTGCCCTGCGGGGTTTCAAGGATCAGATCGTCGCCCTGAATTTCGACGCCAAGGATATCCGCGCGGGCGATCCTTGCCCGGATCTCGCCCCGGCACAGTACCTGCGCCCCTTCCAGCAGCAGCTTGCCCAAGCCGGTGGCGCCCTGAAAGGCAATCTGTGCTTCAGCCTCGCGTCCCATGGGCGCCCCTTGCGAAGAATTCCCGCCGCACATACCGGTCAGGGATTGCCCTGTCTCTCTTTTCGGCCGCCCCTGGCCCCTGTCGCGGGCAGTTGCAGCTTTGGGCCAGCTTCTTTATAGCACGGCTTGCAACCGGGTGGCCACACGCCGCCCGGATTGCCATTGGCAGGGACGCATTCATGGCACGCAGGAAAAAGGTCTACGAGGGCAAGGCCAAGATCCTTTACGAAGGACCCGAACCGGGCACTCTGATCCAGTATTTCAAGGATGACGGCACCCAGACCCCGACCGATGCCACCCCTGCGACGGTGGACGGCAAGGGCGTGCTGAACAACCGGCTGTCGGAATTCTTCATGACCGGGCTGAATGGAATCGGCGTGCCGACCCATTTCATCCGCCGCCTGAACATGCGCGAGCAACTGGTGCGGATGGCCGAGATCATCCCGCTGGAAGTGGTGGTGCGCAACTTTTCGGCGGGCGAACTGGCGACCAAGCTGGGCATCCCCGAAGGCACCGCCCTGCCGCGCCCGATCGTGGAATACTACTACAAGGACGACCGGCTGAACCATCCGATGGTGGCCGAAGAGCATATCGTGGCTTTTGGCTGGGCCAACCAGCAGGACCTTGACGACATCGTGGCCCTGGCCCTGCGGGTCAACGACTTTCTGTCGGGGGTCATGCTGGGCGTCGGCATCCGTTTGGCCGATTTCCGCATCGAGGTGGGCCGTATCTGGGAAGGCGATTTCATGCGCTTGATCGTGGCCGACGAAATCTCGCCCGACAGCTGCCGGCTGTGGGATCTGCGCGCTGCCGCCGAACGCTCGGAACTGCAGCCCGGCGCCGAACCCGGGCCGATGGCCGATGTCTATCAGGAACTGGCGCGCCGCCTGGGGGTCATGCCGTCGAACGTCACCCATCCGGCCAAACCGACGCTGATCAACTGAGCCGGCCCCTGCCGCTCCCTGACCCTGACCCTGCGGAGAATGCGATGAAAGCCCGAGTGACCGTGATGCTGAAGGCCGGTGTTCTGGATGTTCAGGGCGAAGCGGTGCGCCATGCCCTTGGCGCCCTGGGCTTTGCCGGGGTCGCGGGCGTGCGGCAGGGCAAGGTGATCGAGCTTGATCTGGCCGAGACCGATCCGGCGCGGGCCGAAACCGGCGTCACGGCGATGTGCGACAAGCTTCTGGCCAATGTGGTGATCGAAAGCTACCGCGTCGAGATCCTGTAGATCCAAATTTCTTCGAAGAAATTTGCAAATCTTTTCGAAGAGATTTGGATTTTTCGGGCCTTGCCGTGGTGTAACGCACAGAGGGCATGGACCGTCATTTGCCAAGTCACCAAGGGGGCACCTTCCAGATGCGCGCCGCCGTTCTACGCCAGTACAATGTCGACCTCAGCCTTGAAACCGTCCCCGACCCGGTCTGCGAGGCGGATGGCGTGGTCCTGCGGGTGCTGGCCTGCGGGATCTGTCGCAGCGACTGGCATGGCTGGGTGGGCGAACACCCCCGGGTCAAGCCGGGCGACATTCCGGGCCATGAATATTGCGGCGAGGTGATCGAGGCCGGGCCGCTGTCGCATTGGCGGGTGGGCGAGCGGGTGATCGCGCCCTTCATCCTGTCTTGCGGGCAATGCCCGGAATGCCGGTCGGGCCAGACCACGACCTGCCGTGCTCAGCGCGTGCCGGGCTTTGGCGAACCGGGGGCCTATGCCGAATATGTCAGCGCGCCCCATGCCCACAACCTGGCGCGCCTGCCCGACAGCCTGACGCCGGCGCTTGCGGCGGGTCTTGGGTGTCGGGTCACGACGGCCTTTCACGCGCTGACCGGACGGGCGGCGCTCCAGGCGGGCGAATGGCTGGCGGTGCATGGCACGGGCGGTGTCGGGCTGTCCCTGGTGCTGATCGCGCGGGCCCTGGGCGCGCGGGTGGTGGTGGTCGATGTCGTGCCCGAACGGCTGGACCACGCGCTGTCGCTTGGGGCCGAAGCGGCGGTCAACGCAACATTGGGCGAGGTGGCGGCGCAGATCGTGCGGATCACCGGCGGCGGGGCCCATGTCAGCGTCGAGGCCCTGGGGATCGCGGCCACCACCAACGCCTCGCTGGAATGTCTGAGGCCCCTCGGACGCCATGTGCAGGTCGGCCTGCCCACCGGGCACACGGCGGTGATGCCGATCAACATGAACGCGGTCTACATGAAGCAACTGGCCCTGTTCGGGACGCGCGGCATGCCAAGCTGGCGCTATCCATCGCTGTTGACCCTGATCGAAACCGGCCGGCTGGACGTGCGCCCGATCGTGGCGCGGCAGGTGACCCTGTCGCAGGCCAGCGTCGAACTGCGCGCCTTTGGCGGCCCGATGCCCCCGGGCGTGGCGGTGATCACGGACTTCGCGACCTAGGCTTTGACGGCGCCCGGCCTTCGGCAAGACGGCGGGCTCCTTTGACGGACCGTCGCGGGGCCCGGATTTCCGCACGAAAATTCCGCGTGCGCCCGCGGCCTTGGGTCTGGTCCCTGTTCCGCGATTGCGGTAAGGCCCGGACATCCCCGTTGCAAGGAGTGCTGCCATGAAAGCCGCCGTCGTCACCTTTCCCGGGTCGAACTGCGACCGCGATCTGGCCGGGGCTTTCGCCGCCGCAGGGTTTGACGTGACCCGGGTCTGGCACAAGGACCCTGCGCTGCCCGAAGGCGTCGACGTGGTGGGTGTGCCGGGCGGGTTTTCGTTCGGGGATTACCTGCGCTGCGGGGCGATTGCCGCGCAGTCGCCGGTCGCTGCTGCCATCCGCCAGCACGCCGCGCGCGGCGGCTATGTGCTGGGCATCTGCAACGGCTTTCAGGTGCTGACCGAGATGCAGGTGCTGCCCGGAGCTCTGATGCGCAACGCCGGGCTGAAATTCATCTGCAACCGCCAGACCCTGACGGTGGCCACGACCGCCAGCGCCTTTACCCAAGGCTTTGCCAGGGGCCAGAAGATCGTGCTGCCGATTGCCCACCATGACGGCAATTACACCATTGATTCCGAAGGCTTGGCGCGGCTGCAGGGCGAAGACCGCATCGCGCTGACCTATGCCGTCAATCCCAACGGCTCCGTGGCCAACATCGCGGGCGTGCTGTCGCCAAACCGCCGCGTTCTGGGGCTGATGCCGCATCCCGAACGCGCGGTTGACGCCGTGC
>JANMJC010000551.1:0-4286 GCA_031371185.1 Paracoccaceae bacterium
CCGGGTCCGAAGGCTGGCCATGAGCGACGATCAGGACCGGCGGCATCGACATGCTGTCAAAGTAAAGGCTCTTTGGTCGGGGACAAGCGCCAAGGGCAAATCCCCTTCACTTTGATCCAAATATCCCCCCTTTGGCCGAAACCTTCGCACCGGTGCCGCGCGGCGCGGGCGCCCCGGCGAAACCCGCGCGCGGCCGACGCGCCGCCCCCGGGCAGGATCAGATCGCCGCAGGCATCATCCGCGCGACATATTGTGCAAACTCGAAATTCGGCCGCTCCAGATGGCTCAGCGGCCCCGGGGCCGACATCCGCGCCAAAAGCCCGCGATAGACCCGTTCGGTACAGCCCTTGTCTTCGGCATTGACCGCATCCAGCAGCGACTTGACCGTGGCCAGATTGCCCGCCGCCTGCGGATCGGCCATCCAGTCCGCCGACATGCCGCCCCCGTACAACACCTTGACCCGCCCCGGCCCGTCCGGCGCAAGGCTGAGATACCAGAAATACCCCGGCGTCAGCGTGATCAACAGCGCGGGGTAGATCGCCAGCAGCCAGGTGGTGCGGCGCTGATCGCCGGTCAGCGTGGTGTTGGCCGGATGGGCCAGCGCCAGCGGCACCTGATCGTTCTTCAGGATCCAGTGATAGTTGAAGGCATCGAACCCCTCGGGACACATCATCTCGGCCAGATCGCAACTGCCCCCGATGGTGCCCGCGTGGCAGGCGGGCAGGTGATAGCTTTCCATGAAATTCTCGGCCAGAACCTTCCAGTTGGTGTCCCAATGGAACTCTTCGCGAAAGGTCTCGGCATAGGCCGACATGTCCAGTGGTGCGATCAGGGCGGCCACCCCGGCCAGTTTGTCGGCGGCAGCGGGAAGGCCGGGGTTCAGCGTGACCATGATCCAGCCCAGCCAGTCTTCGACCCTGACCTGCGGCAGATGAATGGCATCCTTGCAGAACCCTTCGTTCAGGGTCATCGCGGGCGCGCCCCGCAAGGAGCCGTCCAGATTGTAGGTCCAGGCGTGATAGGGGCACACGATCGACCGCACATGGCCGCGCCCTTCCAGCAAGGTGCTCATCCGGTGGCGGCAGACATTGGACAGGCCGCGCAAGATCCCGTCGCGGTCGCGCAGGATGATCACCGGCTCGCCCGAGATTTCCATCGTCAGGTAATCGCCGGGCTCCGCCAGCGCATCGGCGCGCCCGGCACATTGCCATTCGCGGGCGAAGATGTGGCGCTCTTCCAGTTTGGCAAATGCGGCGCTGGTATAGACCGATTTCGGCATGGCATGGGCGCGTTCGAACGGCACCGAAACCGAAGCGCGCAGATCGTCAAGGGCGGGGTCGCGGAGGGTCATCGCATCGTCCTTGCCGACATCACTGCCCCCTTTTGCCACGAGATCCGCGAAATGCAAAGCCGCCACCCCGGCTCAGGTCGGATAGGGCCAGTTGGCCTGCGAAAACGCGCCGCCATCGACCCACAGGGTTTGCCCGGTGACGAAACCCGCCGCAGACGAGACCAGAAACAGCAGGGGGCCAACCAGATCGGCGGGGGTTCCGACCCGGCGCAGCGGGGTGACGGGCCCCCAGGTTTCGGCATAATCGGGCGCCTCAAGCGCGGTGCGGTCGGTCGCGATCGCCCCCGGCGCCAGACAGTTCACCCGGATGCCGTAGGGGCCCAGTTCCACCGCCGCCACCTTGGTGAACTGCTCGATCCCGCCCTTGGAGGCGGTGTAATCGACCAGACGCGGAAAGGCGTGCTTGTTGCAGCCCGAGCCCAGGGTCACGATGGCTCCGCCCTGCCCGGCGGCCTTCATCGCGCGGCCAGCGGCCCTTGTGTTCAAAAAGGTGCCGCGCAGGTTGGTCGACATCACGCGGTCCCAATCCTGCACCGACAGATCCAGCAGCGGCGACCAGGTCTGCACGCCCGCGTTGCACACCAGCACGCGCGGCGGCCCGCCGAAATCGGCGGCCGTTGCGTGAAAGGCCTCGACCTGTTCTTCATGACCAGCGTCGCATTCGGCAAAAAACGCGCGGCGGCCCAAGGCCATGACCTGTGCGGCCAAATCCGCAGCGACCTGAGGCGCGCCCAGATGGGTAAAGGCCAGATCATACCCCGCCCCCGCCAACCCCCGCACGAAATCGCGCCCAAGTGCCGAGGTTCCGGCAGTCACGATGGCAAGCGGGGCGGTTGAATCGGGCATGGTCAGACCTTTCGGGCGCGGGCGGTGGCCGCCAGTCTTACTGCCCCCAGGTCCGTTCGAGAAGCGCGAACCAGTTTTCATGCGCCAGCTTTTTCATCAGCGCCGGACCAAAGCCGTGGTCCTGCATCGCCTGCATCAAGACCGGCAAGCCCGCCACATCCTTGATGTCCTGCGGGATCGTCGCCCCGTCGAAATCCGACCCCAGACCGACGTGATCCTCGCCCAGATGTTCGATCAGGTGATCCAGATGGCGCAGCATCGGGTCCAGCGTCATGTCGGCCCCTTCGCGGCCGTCCTCGCGCAGGAAAGAGGTGGCAAAGTTCAGGCCCACCATGCCGCCCGTGTCCCGGATGGCGTGCAACTGGCGGTCGGTCAGGTTGCGGCTGGAGGCACAAAGCGCGCCCGCGTTGGAATGGGTGGCGACCAGCGGCGCGGTGGAAATCTTGGCCACGTCCCAAAAACCGTTTTCGTTGATATGGCTGAGGTCGACCATGATGCGCAACGCGTTGCAGGCGCGGATCAGGTCGCGCCCCGCAGGCGTCAACCCCAGCCCGGTATCAGGACCGGAGGGAAAGGCAAAGGGCACGCCGTGGCCAAAAATCGTCGGGCGCGACCAGACCGGGCCCAAAGACCGCAGGCCCATGGCGTGGAACTGGTACAGCGCATCCAGATTTTCGCCGATCGCCTCGGCCCCTTCGAAATGCAGGATGGCCGAGATCACCCCGTCCCCCAGGCACTCACGCAGCTCCTTGACCTCGCGGCAGATTTTGAACGCACCGTTCGATGCCCGTTCCATCCACATCAGATGGCCGATCATCTCCATCGCCTTTGGCAGGGCCACATCCGCGGCGATCAGGGCGGGCAGCGGCAGATTGTAGGGCGGAGAATTCATGGCGCTCAGCGCGGCGGGGGCGTCGAAATCGGCCGGCGATGCGATGTAGACCGCAAAGAAGCCTCCGGCAAAGCCGCCCTGCTTCATGCGCGGCAGGTCAAGCTGCCAGGCCCCTTCGCCGCGCAGCCACAGGCCTTCGCGCCCTTCGGGATGGGTGGCGATGCGATAGAGAATGTCGTTGTGACCGTCGAAAACGGGAATCATCAAGGCCTCTTCAGGGTTCAAAGCATCCGGTCGGCCGAAGCGGCGAACAGCGAACGCGCATAGTCGGTTGTCATCTGCGCCGTAGCCAGCGCCTCGCGGCTCAACTCTTCCACCGCGCGGCCATGCTGCATGACCAGCACCCTGTCGCACATGTGGTCGATCACTGCCAGATCATGGCTGACCATCAGAAAGGTCAACCCGCGTTCAACCCGCAACCGGCTGAGCAGGTTCAGCGTTTCGGCCTGAACCGAGGCGTCCAGCGCCGAGGTCGGCTCGTCCAGCAGCAAGATCGCGGGGGCAAGCATCAGCGCGCGGGCGATGGCGACGCGCTGGCGCTGCCCGCCCGAAAGCTGGTGCGGATAGCGGAAGCGGAAGGATTGCGGCAGGCCGACATCGGTCAGGGCCTGCCTGACGCGGGCGTCGGTGTCGCCGATGCCGTGGATGGCCAGCGGTTCGGACAGGGTCCGGTCAAGGGTGTGGCGCGGATGCAGGCTGGCATAGGGGTCTTGAAACACCATCTGCACCCGGCGGTAAAAGGCGGCGGGGCGCGGGGTGGTCAGGGTCTGGCCGTCGATGCGGATAGTGCCGCTGGTGGTCGGGGCCAGGCCGCAGATCGCGCGCAGCACGGTGGATTTGCCGGACCCGCTTTCGCCGACGATGCCGAAGCTTTCACCGTCGTTGACCGCCAGCGATACACCGCGCACGGCGTGTACCCGATTGGCGCGGTTGCCAAAGGTGACTTCCAGATCCTGCACCTCGATCAACGGCATCAGAGCGCCCATCCGGCATCGCGTTGCAGGGTTTTCAGCGGCCTTGTGCCGCCTTCGATCCGGGGCAGGCAGGTGTACAGCCCCTTGGTATAGGGATGCTGCGCCCGTGCCAGTTCGGTGGCTTTGACCTCTTCGACGATCCGCCCGGCATACATCACCAATACCCGGTCGCAAAAGGTCGACACCAACCGCAGGTCATGGCTGATGAAGATCAGCCCCATGC
>JANMJC010000558.1:0-4687 GCA_031371185.1 Paracoccaceae bacterium
CTAGGGGAGGGTCGGCCCCGGTCACGAAGGAACCGGTCCGCGAAACCGGTCCGGCTTGTGATGCCAAAGGGCAGCGCCTGTCCTGGGGCGGGCGGGAAGCGCCTGCCCGGGGGCAGGTCAGGCGCTGCCCGGGGCTTTGGGCCCCGGGGGAAAAGCGGAACTGTCGGTCCGTGGCAGGCTCCCGAGAGCCTGTCATTGCATCGCCTCCACCGGGTCTGAGCGGGATCTGCCGACCCTCTGGAGGAGGGTCGGCCCCGGTCACGAAGGAACCGGTCCGCGAAACCGGTCCGGCATGTGATGCCAAAGGGCAGCGCCTGTCCTGGGGCGGGCTAGAAGCGCCTGCCCGGGCGCAGGTCAGGCGCTGCCCGGGGCCTTTGGGCCCCGGGGCCGATGTCGGAAGCCTTGTCATGTGGCAGGCTCGAGTGAGCCCGCCAAATCAAGCTTCCGGTCCATCGTCGCACCTGATCGGGACAAGACGACCCTCTGGGGGAGGGTCGGCCCCGGTCACGAAGGAACCTGTCCACGAAACCGGTCCGGCTTGTGATGCCAAAGGGCAGCGCCTGTCCTGGGGCGGGCGGGAAGTGCCTGCCCGGGGGCAGGTCAGGCGCTGCCCGGGGCTTAAGTCGGTTTTCTGGGAAACCGACATGGGCCCCCGGGGGGAGTGCGTTGCGGTTGCGCTTTGGCAGGCTCGATAGTGCCCGCCATTGCGTTGCCACCAACCTGGTTTGATCGAAAGAAGCCGACTGCCTGCTACAGGCCAGACAGCCCCCGGCAAGCAGACCTTCCCGGCCCTAATCCTGATACCCCGCCCCGCGCGCGGCGCGCAGGGTGTCGCGCGGACTAAGCCCATAACGGGCGCGATAGGTCTGCGAAAAGCGGCCGAAATGCGCGAACCCCCATTTCAACGCCGCCTCGGTCACCGAGCCGACCCCGGCCGCCAGATCGGCATGGGCCCGCGCCAGACGCAGATCGCGCCAGAACGCCAGCGGCGTGGTGCCGCGATGGTCGTGAAACGCCAGTTGCAGCCCGCGCGCGCTGATCCCTGCGGCGGCGGCGATCTCGTCGATGGTCAGGGGCTGGTCCAGATGCGCCTCGATATAGCTTTCGGCCAACCGCAAATGGCGCGGACGGGGTGCCGCGCTGATCCGGCCCAGACGGTCCTGATAATCGTGGCGGTGCGCCTGCAAGAGGCCCGACAGCACCAGCGCCTCGACCTGACGCCCCATCAGCCCCTGCCCCACCGCAACGCGTCCCTGATCCGCCTCGCGCACCAGAAACAGCACCAACTGGCGCAGCGTCGCCCCCGCCCCGCGTGTCATGTCCAAGGGTCCGGCAAAGGTCAGCGGACGGTCGGCCTGATGGCCAAGCTGGGCCGACAGGTGATCCATCATCGCCTTGCGGTCGATCTGCACCAGAATCTGCCGCGTGCCCTCTTCCCAGATCATCGTCGTGGGCACATGCGGGTTCAACACCGCCGCGCGCGTCGAATCCGAGGTGTAGCGGTCCGTCCCGTTCGCAATCGCCGCCCCGCCCGCCAGCGGGATCTGCAGCAGGTAGAACCCCTCCAGCGCGCCCGGCGCGATCAGGGTCTTGGCGCCATATTCGATGTAATTCAGGCTCAGCCTTTCGCCGGCAAGGTGGTGGTGGCTGGCCTCGATCTGCGCGCCGCGCCCGATGGTTTCCAGCCGGTGCGGGCAAAACACCGCCGCGACACGCTCGCGCGCTTCGTCAAGGTCGGTCGAGTGAAACAGCGCGTGCCCCCCGAGAGGCTGGCGCGGGATCGGCTGCACCGGGATCTCCTTCGATTGCCCTTGGGCAAGCCTAACATGATTCCGCGGCCCTAATGGCCCGGGGCGGACGATTTTTTCGTTTTCCGGATAGTCGTCACGTCAACCGGATAGCCAGCGGGCGCCAAGAGGCCAAGAGTGTTTCAAATTCAAAAGATGCAGGGTCATTCGGGAGGCTTCGACATGCGGGGTTTGCAGGGCAAGGTTGCCATCGTGCCGGGCGGCGTGACCAAGATCGGGCAGGCGGTGGTTGCGGCCTTCACCGCAGCCGGAGTGCGGGTCATGGTGGCCGATATCAACCCCGAAGGGGCCGCGATGGCAGCCGAAGGCGTGGCCTTTCAGACCTGCGACCTGCGCAGCGATGCCGAGATTGCCGCCCTTGTCGAAGCAACGGTGCAGAAATGGGGCCGCATCGACTTTCTGGTCAATGTCGCCTGCTCCTATCTTGACGACGGGGCCACCTCGACCCGCGCGCAGTGGCTGGAGGCGCTGGACATCAACCTTGTCGGCTCGGTCATGTTGATGCAGGCCGCACGGGGGGAACTGGCGCGCAACCGGGGGGCCATCGTGAACTTCGGCTCGATCTCGTCGCGGGTGGCGCAGACCGGGCGCTGGCTGTATCCGGTATCCAAGGCCGCGATCCTGCAACTGACCCGCAATCAGGCGATGGATCTGGCGCCCGAGGGCATTCGGGTGAACGCGGTCAGCCCGGGCTGGACATGGTCCAACATCATGGACCAGTTGACCGGCGGCGACCGCGAAAAGACCGACCGAGTCGCCGCCCCCTTCCACCTTCTGGGCCGGGTGGCCGACGCCGAAGAGGTGGCATCGGCGGTGATGTTCCTGTGCTCGGACGAGGCCAGCTTCATCACCGGCACCGATATCTGCGTCGATGGCGGTTACACCGCGATGGGCCCCGAACGCGCCCAGCCCGCCATTCCGCTTTTGATGTCCTGACCCCTTGCAACGGAGATTTCCATGACCAGACACACCATCATCGGCGGCGGCCAATCAGGCCTGCAACTGGGCATCGGCCTGCTGCAAGCGGGCCATCAGGTGCGCATCGTGCAGAACCGCACCGCCGGGGAAATTGAACAGGGCCGCGTCCTGTCCAGCCAGTGCATGTTTTCCAACTCGGTCCAGCACGAACGCGATCTGGGCATCGACTTCTGGTCTGACACCTGCCCGCCGGTTCAGGGCATCAACTTCATCGTGCCCAACCCGGACGGTTCGGGCACCAGAGTGATCGACTGGGCCGGACGGCTGGACCGCGAGGCGTTCTCGGTCGACCAGCGGGTGAAAATTCCACGCTGGATGACCGAATTTCAGCGCCTTGGCGGCCAGATCGTGATCAAGGACGCGAGCATCGCCGACATCGACACCTACGCCCGTGAGGATGATCTGGTGGTCGTCGCATCCGGCAAGGGCGAGGTCGGCCAGATGTTCGCCCGCGATGCGCAAAAGTCGGCCTATGACAAGCCGATGCGCGCCCTGGCCCTGACCTATGTCACCGGGATGACGCCGCGCCAGCCCTTCTCGGCGGTGGAGTTCAACCTGATCCCCGGGGTGGGCGAATATTTCGTCTTTCCCGCCCTGACCACCACCGGCCCCTGCGAGATCATGGTCTTCGAAGGCGTCCCCGGCGGCCCGATGGATTGCTGGGGCGATGTGAAGACCCCCGAACAGCATCTGGCCAAGTCGCTGGAGATCCTGAAAACCTTTCTGCCTTGGGAATACGAACGCTCGGCCAATTGCGCGCTGACCGACGCCAACGGCATTCTGGCGGGCCGCTTTGCCCCCACCATCCGCCACCCGGTCGCCACCCTGCCCTCGGGGCGCCGCGTGCTGGGTCTGGGCGATGCGGTCTGCCTGAACGATCCGATCACCGGGCAGGGATCGAACAACGCGGCCAAAGCCGCCGCGATCTACCTGAAGCGCATCCTGGAAAACGAGGGCCGACCGTTTGACGAGGCCTGGATGCAGGGCACCTTCAACCAGTTCTGGGACTATGCCCAATGGGTCGTGACCTGGACCAACATGCTGCTGATGCCGCCGCCGCCGTTCATTCTGGACATCATGGGCAATGCCCAAGGCCTGCCGAAACTGGCGCACCGCATGGCCAACGGCTTTGACGACCCGCGCGATTTCTTCCCGTGGTTTGCCGATCCGACGGCAGCGGCCACTTATCTGGCAGAGCTGAAGGCGGCCTGAAACCATCCGGCGCGCGGCGGATCAGCCCTTTGGGTCCGCCGTGCCCCGGTCGCCGTGGTCATAGGCCACCACCGCCAGCAGACCGACGGCGATCACGACCAGCGCCGCCGGGGCGGCCTCGCTCAGCCGCTCCAGACTGGCCAATTCGTAGGCCCGCGTCGACAGGGTGGAAAAGTTGAAGGGGCGCAGCAGCAACGTTGCGGGCAATTCCTTGACGCATTCGACAAAGACCACCAGCAGCGTCGTCGCCACCGAGGCCTTGATCATCGGCAGTTGCACGGCGCGAATGACCTGCCCCTCGGTGCGCCCCAAGGACCGGGCGGCCATGGGCAGGGACGGCGGAATGCGCCCGAAGGCCGCGTCCAAAGCCGATTGCGCGATGCCGAAAAACCGCATCGAAAAGGCCAGAACCAGCGCGAATGCGGTGCCGGTCAGCATCAGGCCGGGGTCGTGGCCGGTCAGGGCCAGCACCGCGTCGGCCAGCATATGGTCAAAGGCCGCTAGCGGGATCAGCACCCCCACCGCCAGAACCGCCCCGGGTGCCGCATAGCCCAGCATGGTCATCGGCATCAGCACCCGGGCCAGATTGCGCCGCATCTGGCGCAGACCGTGAACGGCAAAGAAGGCGGCAATCACTGTCAGTCCGGCGGCCAGCGCCCCCACCATCAGCGTGTTGCCAAAGGCGCGCG
>JANMJC010000578.1:0-10333 GCA_031371185.1 Paracoccaceae bacterium
AAGAACAAATGACCAATGTTGTGATCGTATCGGCGGCGCGAACGGCTGTCGGCAGTTTTAACGGCGCGTTTGCCGCGACCCCGGCGCATGATCTGGGTGCCGCCGTGATCGAGGCGGTCGTGGCCCGCGCGGGCATCGACAAGGCCGAAGTGGCAGAAACCATTCTGGGCCAGGTCCTGACCGCAGGTCAGGGCCAGAACCCCGCCCGTCAGGCCGCCATCAAGGCCGGTCTGGCGAAAGAGGCCAGCGCGTGGAGCCTTAATCAGGTCTGCGGCTCGGGCCTGCGGGCCGTGGCGCTTGGGGCCCAGCACATCCAGTTGGGCGATGCCAACATCATCATCGCCGGCGGTCAGGAAAACATGTCGCTGTCACCCCATGTCGCGCATCTGCGCGCGGGCACGAAGATGGGCGACATGTCCTTTGTCGATTCGATGATCAAGGACGGCCTGTGGGATGCCTTCAACAGCTACCACATGGGCCAGACCGCCGAAAACGTCGCCAGCCAGTGGCAGATTTCGCGCGAGATGCAGGACCAGTTCGCTCTGGCTTCGCAGAACAAGGCCGAGGCGGCGCAGAAGGCCGGTAAATTCGCCGCCGAGATCGCCGCCTTCACCGTCAAGACCCGCAAGGGCGACATCGTGGTCGATCAGGACGAATACATCCGTCACGGCGCGACGCTGGACAGCATGACCAAACTGCGCCCGGCCTTTGCCAAGGACGGCTCGGTGACGGCCGGCAATGCCTCGGGGCTGAACGACGGCGCCGCCGCCGTGCTCTTGATGTCCGAAGCCGACGCCGCCAAGCGCGGGCTGAAGGTTCTGGCGCGCATCGCGTCCTATGCCACCGCCGGTCTTGATCCGTCGATCATGGGCGTTGGCCCGATCTATGCCAGCCGCAAGGCGCTGGACAAGGCGGGCTGGAAAGTGGCCGATCTGGATCTGGTCGAGGCGAACGAGGCCTTTGCCGCGCAGGCTTGTGCCGTCAACAAGGACATGGGATGGGATCCGGCGATCGTGAACGTCAATGGCGGCGCGATTGCCATCGGCCACCCGATTGGCGCGTCGGGCGCGCGCATCCTGAACACGCTGATCCACGAGATGGGCCGCCGCGACGCCAAGAAGGGCCTTGCGACCCTGTGCATCGGTGGCGGGATGGGCGTGGCCATGTGCATCGAGCGGGCCTGATCGCTGCATTCGCGAATTCATGCTGCAGTTGCAAAATGGGCGCGCAATAAAGTTGCGCGTCCGCTTTGGTTTGAGTAAGACAATTACAAGCAATTCCATAAAGTGGAGGATGACATGGCAAAAGTGGCTTTGGTAACAGGAGGTTCGCGCGGCATTGGCGCGGCGATTTCGATTGCGCTGAAGGCAGCCGGCTATACCGTTGCGGCAAACTACGCCGGCAATGAAGCAGCCGCCGCCGCCTTTACTGCCGAAACCGGCATCCCCACCTACAAATGGTCGGTGGCCGACTATGACGCTTGCACGGCGGGCATCGCACAGGTCGTGGCCGATCTGGGCCCTATCGCCGTTCTGGTCAACAATGCCGGCATCACCCGCGACGGCATGTTCCACAAGATGACCCCCGGCCAGTGGAAAGAGGTGATCGACACCAACCTGTCGGGCCTTTTCAACATGACCCATCCGGTCTGGGGCGCGATGCGCGACGCCAAGTTTGGCCGCGTCATCAACATCTCGTCGATCAATGGCCAGAAGGGACAGGCGGGACAGGTCAACTATTCAGCCGCCAAGTCGGGCGATCTGGGGTTCACCAAGGCGCTGGCTCAGGAAGGGGCGCGGGCGGGGATCACGGTCAACGCGATCTGCCCGGGCTACATCGGCACCGAAATGGTGCGCGCCATCGACGAGAAGGTGCTGAACGAGCGGATCCTGCCGCTTATACCGGTTGGCCGTCTGGGAGAACCCGAAGAGATCGCGCGCATCGTGGTCTTTCTTGCCTCGGATGATGCGGGCTTCATCACCGGCTCGACCATTTCGGCCAATGGCGGTCAGTTCTTCGTCTGACAGGTCCCGATTTCTACGAAGGGCGCGCGGCTCGGCGGGCCTATCCATTTTTCCCGCGCCCCGGGGAAGCCGAGGTCCGATGTCCCGCTTCAAAGCCACCGCCATCGGTGCCACCGCCATCGCGATGTGGTCGCTTCTGGCGCTTTTCACCATCGGATCGGCGCCGGTGCCGCCGTTCCTGCTGAACGCGCTGACCTTTGCGATGGGCGGCACTCTTGGCCTGATCTGGACGGCGCGGCGCGGGTTCGGCATTCTGAAGACGGTCCCGCTGAAGGTCTACGCCTTGGGCACCCTTGGCCTTTTCGGCTATCACTTTCTGTATTTCACGGCGTTTCGCCTTGGCCCGACCGCCGAAACCGGGCTGATTGCCTATCTTTGGCCCCTGTTCATCGTGCTCTTTTCGGGGCTCTTGCCGGGCGAGCGGCTA
Organism: Paracoccaceae bacterium; assembly: GCA_031371185.1. Taxonomy (GTDB): domain Bacteria; phylum Pseudomonadota; class Alphaproteobacteria; order Rhodobacterales; family Rhodobacteraceae; genus CAIYZT01. The sequence continues at coordinate 2,452 of JANMJC010000578.1, forward strand.
AGCGCCCGTCACATCTTTGGCGCGGTGATCGCCTTTCTGGGCGCGGCCCTGATCGTGCTTGCGGCCCCGGCGGGCGCGGGGACCCTTTCCGTGCCCGCGCTTGGCCTTGCGTTTCTGTGCGCGCTGACCTGGGCTGCCTATTCCGTTCTGTCGCGGCGAATGGGGGCGGTGCCGACCGAAAGCGTCACCGTCTTCTGTCTGGCCACCGCCGTCCTGTCGGCCCTGGCCCATCTGGCCTTTGAAACCACGGTCTGGCCCGCCACGTCGGGGGGCTGGTTCTATGTTGCCGCACTTGGGCTTTTTCCGGTCGGGGCCGCCTTTTTCACCTGGGATATCGGCATGAAAAGAGGCGACATTCAGCTTTTGGGTGTCGCCTCTTATGCCGCGCCGCTTTTGTCGACCCTGGCGCTGGTGCTGGCGGGTCTTGCCCCGGCAAGCCCGATTCTGGGACTTGCGGCGCTGCTGATCAGCGCCGGGGCGGTGCTGGCCGCCTGGACCCCGCGCAAAACCGCCTAGACGTGGGACAACCTTTCGATCTCTTCCTTGATTTTCAACTTTTGCTTTTTCATTTCCGCGATCTGCAGGTCATCAGTCCCCGGGCTGCGTTGCGCCTTCAAGACCATGTCCGACAGCTGCTCGTGCTTTTTCTTCAGCTCGGCAATGTGGGAAGTGACAGTCATTCAAAGTCTCCCTTTGGTTGATCCGACCCCTTGATTGCATCACAGATCGACGCACCTGTCACGAGATCTTCACATCACATTGCGAACATTCCGCAGCGTCAGCGAAATTCCGCATCCAGAGACCCACCGCCGCGCAAAACCTCTTCGGCCCGCGAGGTATAGCTTTCGCGGTCCCCGTCATGGGCGGGTCCCTTGTGCAGGATCAGGGGCGACAGCAGCCGGAACGCCGCCCGCCCGCCCTTGCGCGCGCGCAGGATCACCCGCAAGGCCGGGCGCCCGTCGCGCGGGGTCAGGGGCAACACCGATGCCGATCCCAGTTTCGGGGCCAGCGCGCCCAGAACCTGCGGCAATCCGTCGACGCCACAGATCAGCGTCAGCCAGCCGCCGGTCGCCAGCCTGCGGGCCGCCGCCGCCACCCAGTCCGCCAGCGGCGTGCCCACCAGAAGCGCCCGGGCCCGCCCCGAATCGGGCGGGGGCGTGCCGGTACCCGGATAGTAGGGCGGGTTGGCGATGACATGGTCAAAGTCGCGGCGCAGGGCTTGCGGCATGTCGGCCAGATCGCCGGTTTCCACCTGAAACACCTGCGCGTTGTCGGCCCCGTTGCGTCGCGCGAGGTCGGCATAGTCGGGTTGCAGTTCCAGCCCCGCCAGATGCAACCCCGGCACCCTTGCCCCAAGGCACAGCGCCGCAGCCCCGACGCCACAGCCCAAGTCCAACACCGACTGGCCCGCCGTCGCCGGACAAGCCGCCGCCAGCAGAACCGGATCGGTCGCCGCGCGGTAGCCCCTGGTGGGTTGCCACAGATGCAGACGCCCGCATAAAAAGGCGTCGCGGGTCAATTCGGGGGTCTCGGCCTGCGTCACTCCAACAGCCCGTTGTCGACCATCACGATCCGCGCCCGCCACAGATCGCGGTCCGCCACCATCAGGCGGCGCGGCAAAATGCCAAGCCCCCCCTCCAGCAGGCTGGTGTGGACGTCCAGTTCGAAGGCGGCTATACCCTCGCCTTCAAGAAGGGCTTGCGCAAAGGCCATTCTGGCCATGTCATTGGTCTGGATCAGAAGCTTCATGCGAAACCTTAGGCCGCAAGCGGCCGCAAAGTCGAGGCCGGAAGGACACGAAGGATATGGGCTTGCACGAGGCCGTTCAAAAGCCGCAGGATCGTCTGGCCGACATTTTGGCAACCGACATGATGGCCGTGAACCTTCTGATCCGCGAGCGTATGGCCAGCCAGCACGCCCCCCGCATCCCCGAGGTCACCGCCCATCTGGTCGAGGCTGGCGGCAAACGTCTGCGCCCGATGCTGACGCTGGCGGCGGCGCGGCTCTGCGGCTATGCGGGCCCCTATCACATTCATCTGGCGGCCACGGTCGAGTTCATTCACACCGCCACCCTGCTGCATGACGATGTGGTCGATGAAAGCACCAGACGGCGCGGGCGCCCCACCGCCAACCTCTTGTGGGACAACAAGTCTTCGGTGTTGGTCGGGGACTATCTGTTCGCCCGCAGCTTTCAGTTGATGGTTGAACCGGGCAATCTGCGGGTGCTCGACATCCTGTCGAGCGCTTCTGCCACCATTGCCGAGGGCGAGGTTCTGCAACTGACCGCCGCCCAGGATCTGGCGACGGACGAGGCGATTTACCTGCAGGTCATCCGGGGCAAGACCGCCGCCCTGTTTTCCGCCGCAACCGAAGCCGGGGCGGTCATCGCAGGGGCCTCCGAGGCACAAATTCAGGCGCTGAAGACCTATGGCGACGCTCTGGGGATCGCGTTTCAGATGGCTGACGATCTTCTGGACTACGAAGGCAGCGCTGCCAGCATTGGCAAGAACACCGGCGACGATTTCCGCGAGCGCAAGATGACCCTGCCGGTGATCAAGGCGGTGGCGCGCGCCGATGCCTCCGAGCGCGCCTTCTGGACGCGCGTCATCGAAAAGGGCCAGCAGGCCGAGGGTGATCTGGCGCAGGCCCTGGCGATCCTGCGCCAACACGGCGCACTCGACGCCGCGCGCGCCGACGCCTTGTCCTGGGCGGCCCACGCGCGGGCGGCCCTGACGGTCCTGCCAAAGGGACCCCTGAACGATTGCCTGTCGGACCTCGCCGACTATGTGGTGGCCCGGATCAGCTGATCGCCCGGGGCTCTGCGCGGTCCTGACCGTCCAGAACCGCCGCACGCACCCACCAGCCGGGATTGTCCCGTGACAGGCGCCTTGCCGCCTCATCCGCACTGTCCCTGTCCGGATAGACCCCGAAACAGGTGGCCCCTGACCCGGACATGCGCGCCAGCAGACAGGCGGGACTTCGCGCGATCCGGTCCAGAACGGTGCCGATCACGGGGGCCAAAGACAGAGCACTTGGTTGCAGATCGTTGCGCTGCAGGGCCAGCCAATCGGTCAGGGCGCGGGCATCACCCGGATCGGGCGGCAGGGCCGACATTTCGGGATTGTCTTTGGCTGTCAGGGCCTTGAACACCGAAGGGGTCGGCACCGCGACCCGCGGGTTGACCAGCACCAGCGCCAGCCGAGCAAGGCTTGGCAGGGGCGCGATCCGCTCTCCGATCCCGCGCACGCGGGCGGGCAGGCATGTCAGGCACATCGGCACATCGGCCCCAAGGGTCAAGAGCCGGGCCGCAAGCCCCTGATCCGAAGGGCGCGCCGTGCCGACTTGATCCATCAGCCACATCAGGCCGCGAAACGTGGCCGCCGCATCGGCAGAGCCGCCGCCGATGCCGGAAGACACCGGCAACTGCTTGTCCAGATGCACGCCCAGGGGACCCATGCCATCGCCCCAGAACGCCGTCACGGTCTGCATCACCAGATTGGGATCTTCGGGGTTCAACGCGGCACCTTCGGGGCCGCCAATGGTCAGTCCGCGCCCCGGGCCGGTTTCAAGGCTGACCCAATCCCCGACCGAGGCAAAGCCGACGAGCGTATCAAGTAGATGATAGCCGTCCGCCCGCTGGCCGGTGACGTGCAACGCCAGGTTCACCTTGGCGGGCGCAAAGACCCGGACCCGGGTCACCTTGCCCGTCCCCGGGGGCGGTCGGGTTCAGTCCGAAGCGCCATCGCCCGCCTTTTCCTGTTCCAGCACCGCATCCAGCCCCTTTTCCAGCTTCAGCCGGATGCGGACGGCGTCCTTCTCGGCAGGATCAAAGGACAGGGCCCGGCGCCATTGAAACTCGGCCTCCAGCCTGCGGCCATTGACCCAATAGATATCGCCCAGATGGTCGGTGACCACCGGATCGACCGGTTCCAGCAGCGACGCCCGCTCCATCGGGGCCAGCGCATCGGCGTAGCGCCCCAGCCGGTAGTAGGCCCAGGCCAGACTGTCGATGATATAGCCCTGATCAGGGGCGGCCGCGACCGCCGTCTCGATCATCTTCAGCGCCTCGTCCAGGTTTTCGCCCCGGTCGATAAAGGTATAGCCCAGATAATTCAGCACCTGCGGCTGGTTTGGGGCCAGTTCCAGCGCACGGCGAAAGCTGGGTTCGGCCTCGGCAAAGCGGTCCAGCCGTTCCAGACAGATGGCGCGGTCATAGTGCAGCGGCCAGGACCAGGCAGGCGTGCCAGAGACCAGCGCGATCCCCGCGTCATAGGCCGTCAGCGCCTCGGCGTAGCGTTCGACGCGGCGCAGCGCATCGCCAAGGGCCAGTTGCACCTGAACGATCTGGCCATGGCTTTTGGCCAGATCCTGCAGGACCGCAATCGCCGCTTCGGCGTCACCCGCGGCCTCCAGCGCATCGGCCCGCCCGATTTCGGCGGCGTGGAAGGCGGGGTCGGCGGCATCAACCAGCGCAAAGGCTTCTGCGGCCAGTCCGTGCTGCTTGACCCGGTTCAACAGATCGGCCACCAGAAGTTTCATCTCGGTCTGGTCGGGTCGCAGAAACAGCGCCGCCCGCGCATAGGCCAGCACCAGTTCCGGCTCTGCCTGTCCTTCGATGGCCGAGGCAAAGGTGTACAGCGTTTCCGCGATGCCGTCCTTGGGGGTTGTCACCAGATCGAAGGCAAGCGGCTCGCCCGCTTCAAGCCGCTTGCGCAGATCGGCAAGGCCGGGGTCGATCGCGCCGGTAAAGCTGGCGTCGAACAGGGCCAGGGCGTCGGCATTGCGTTCCAACTGGCTCAGGATTTGCAGATGCGCCACGATCCCGCGCCGAAAGGCCACGATCGACGCGGCGGCCGGACCCGACAGGATCTTGTCCGCGCCTTCCAGATCGCCGGCCTGCGCCATGGCCAGCGCCTTTTGATACTGGCCCATCGCCTCGAATCCGCTGGTTTTCGCCACGGTGTCGAAATGCGCCAGCGCCTCGGTCATGTGGCCCTGCCCCACCTCTGCCCAGCCTTTCAGCATGTCGTCCAGGGTCGGCCCCGCCGACTGGCCTTGGGTCAACTCGTCCAGCACGCCCGAATAATCCTGCGTCGCGGCCCGCGCCGTGATCAGCGACAAGCCCACCGAAGGGTTTGAAATTCCGGCCTTCAGAACATCGCGCGCCGCCGTGGCCGCGCCTTCGAAATCGCCCAGCCCGATCTTGGCCACGATCAGCCCTTGCAGCAGCACCGGATCGGCAGGGGCCGACAACAGCGCGATGGAATACCATTCCGCCGCCGCCGTGAAATCGCTGTGCGATCCCGCGACACGCGCGGCCAGATAGGCACCGGCGTTCTCGGTCATGGGTTCGGGCGGGCTGGCCGAGGTTTCCGCCAGGGACGGCAGGCCAAGCCCCAGCACAAGGGCGGTCGACAGGAAAAGGCGGGAAAGGCGAGTGTTCATCAACTGGGGCGCTCCGGCAGCGGGCATGGGATAACGCTAGTGTGGCCCGCGCCCAAGGGCAATGCAGCGCCCCGCCGAAACACCGGAACCTTGTGAAATGCCGCGCAATTCCCTGTGAACAGGTCACATGTTGGGATAGTTCGGCCCGCCCCCGCCCATCGGTGTCGTCCAGGTGATGTTCTGCGACGGGTCCTTGATGTCGCAGGTCTTGCAATGCACGCAGTTCTGAAAGTTGATCTGAAAGCGGGGGGCTTTGCCCTCGTCCGCAATCACCTCGTAAACCCCCGCCGGGCAATAGCGCTGCGCAGGTTCGGCATATTCCGGCAGGTTGACCGCAATCGGAATGCGGGGGTCTTTCAGGCGCAGATGGGCGGGCTGGTTTTCGTCGTGGTTGGTAAAGCTGAACGCCACATTGGTCAGCCGGTCGAAAGACAGCACGCCATCGGGGCGCGGATAGTCGATGGGCGCGAAATCGCGCGCCTTGCCGGTCGCCTCGGCATCGGTCTTGCCATGCTTCAGGGTGCCCAGAACCGTCAGCCCAAAAGTGTTGGCCCACATGTCCGCCCCCCCCGCCAAAAGCGAGGCGACCAGCCCGAACTTTGACCACAAGGGTTTGACGTTGCGCACCTTTTTCAGGTCCTTGCCAATCGCTCCGCCGCGCACCTCGACCTCGTAGTCGGTCAATTCATCGCCCGCGCGCCCGGCACTGATCGCGGCAAAGGCCGCCTCGGCCGCCGCCTTGCCCGACAGCATGGCGTTGTGGTTGCCCTTGATGCGCGGCACGTTCACCAGACCGGCGGTGCAACCGAGCAGCGCCACGCCCGGCGCCACCATTGACGGAATCGACTGCCAGCCGCCTTCGGACATCGCGCGCGCGCCGTAAGCCACCCGTTTGCCGCCCTTCAGCAGTTCAGCCACCATCGGGTGATGCTTGAAGCGCTGAAACTCCATATAGGGGTACAGATGCGGGTTGCGGTAGTTCAGATGCACCACAAACCCGACGTAAACCTGATTGTTTTCCAAGTGATAGATGAACGATCCGCCGCCCGCATTGCTGCCCAGAGGCCAGCCCATGGTATGGGTCACGCGGCCTTCATGGTGTTTTGCGGGGTCGATCTCCCAGATTTCCTTCATGCCAAGGCCGAATTTCTGCGGGTCGCGGCCCGCCGAAAGATCGTATTTCGCGATCACTTCCTTGGCCAGAGACCCGCGCACGCCCTCGCTGAGGAAGACGTATTTGCCGCGCAATTCCATTCCCGGTTCATAGTTCGGTCCCGGCGCACCATCCGCGCCCAACCCGAATTCGCCCGCCACCACGCCGGTGACCTGTCCCTTGTCGCCGTAAACCAGTTGCGAACACGACATGCCCGGAAAAATCTCGACACCCAGGCCTTCGGCCACGCCCGCCATCCAGCGGCAGACATTGGCCATCGACACGATGTAATTGCCATGGTTGCTCATCAAGGGCGGCATCGGCCAGTTTGGAATGCGGATCTGCCCTGCCGGCCCCAGGATGTAAAAGTTGTCCTCTTGCACCTCGGTCTTGATCGGAGCCCCCATCTGGCGCCAGTCCGGCAGCAGGGCGTCCAGCCCCGACGGGTCCAGCACGGCCCCTGACAGGATATGGGCCCCCACCTCCGAGCCCTTTTCCATCACGACGACCGACAGGTTCGGGTCAAGTTGCTTCAACCGGATCGCCGCCGACAGCCCCGAGGGCCCCGCGCCCACGATGACCACGTCATAGTCCATGCTCTCGCGCGTGATATCCTGTGGCATGACCCATCCCCTCGCATTGTCCTGACGTTGATTGCCCCAAGCGGCCCGCTCGGTCAACCTTGACGCAACATCATTTTTCCGCATCGCAGCATGAGGACAGCTTTCTGTCCCTCCGCTGACACCCCTGCGCGGCCTTTCGCCAATGCCCCTTGCAATCCGGGGGCCACTCGGGTCTGTTAGGGGCGTTATGAATTTTCAGGGTCATGGTCCTTACGGGCTGTGACCCTGTCATTTGCGTGCAGGGACCATGGAAAAGATTCCGATGACTCGCGGGGGATTCACCGCGCTGGACGAAGAGCTGAAGCATTTGAAGTCGGCGGAACGCCCGGCCATCATCCGCGCCATCGCGGAGGCGCGCGAGCATGGCGATCTGTCCGAGAACGCCGAATATCATTCGGCGCGCGAGAAACAGAGCTTCATCGAAGGCCGCATCAAAGAGCTTGAGGCCCTGTTGTCGCTGGCCGAGGTCATCGACCCGACAAAGTTGTCGGGCACGATCAAGTTCGGCGCGACCGTGACGCTGGCCGATGAGGACAGCGACGAAAAAAAGACCTATCAGATCGTCGGAGAGGCCGAGGCCGACATCGAAAACGGCCTGTTGAACCTGCGCTCGCCCCTGGCCCGCGCCCTGATCGGCAAGGACGAGGGCGATTCTGTCGAG
>JANMJC010000602.1:0-2969 GCA_031371185.1 Paracoccaceae bacterium
CCCGTCTTGGGGATGTGGACGAAGGCGAATTTGCGGGAGGGGCTGACAATCATGACGCAACACTTAAGAAAGGCAAATCGGTGCGGGGACCAGCGCCGTGCGGCACGGCAAGCCTTGGTCCCTGATCTTCGCGGGCTACACCTTTTACCGCGCCCGTCAAACCTGAATTGACCGGGCCAAGCCCTGACAGCACCGCAAGGCGGCGACCGGTGCATGTGGAGGCGGTAAAAAAGGTCACGCAAAGGGTCCTTGGTTTCCGGGTCTATTCGTCGATCACGGTGATCATCACGCCGGCGCCATCGGTCGGCTCGCAGGTGGGGTCATTGCCGCCCGAGGACACCGTCAGCCAGTCGTCAGGTGCCGCGTCCGACGTGACAAGCGGGCAGCCGTCGTCGCCTTCGGCCACATCGGCCAGCCCGCCGTGCGCGATGGTGACAAGGTCCGAGGCAATGGCCAGCGCGTCGGCAAAGCCCAGAACCGAGCTTTCCACCAAGCACAGGGGCACCTGCGGGTTGATCAGCACCACCACTTCGTCCTGAAAGATCGTGAACAGCCCGCCATCGTCGCGGTCATTGCCCCAGCCTGCCTGCTGAAACACCGCCACCGCCGCGTTCAGATCGTCCTGATGCGCCATGCAGGCGGCCACGGCCCCCCGCATCAGCATGTCCGGCGCAGAGGCCTGAAGGTTCACGGCATCCTCGATATCCTGCGCCATGGCCGGACTGGCCAGAAGCGCCAACAGGGCAAGCCCGCGCCTCATCCCTTAACGGCCTTCACGATCTTTTGCGCCGCATCGGCCAGATTGTCGCCCGCGATCACGTTCAGACCCGAGTTGCGGATGATCTCCTTGCCCAACTCGACGTTGGTGCCTTCAAGGCGCACCACCAAAGGCACCTTCAGGCCGACTTCCTTGACCGCCGCAATCACGCCTTCGGCGATGATGTCGCAGCGCATGATGCCGCCGAAGATGTTCACAAGGATACCTTTGACATTGGGGTCCGAGGTGATGATCTTGAACGCTTCGGTCACCTTTTCCCGGGTCGCCCCGCCGCCCACATCCAGAAAGTTCGCCGGCTCGGCGCCGTACAACTTGATGATGTCCATCGTGGCCATCGCCAGACCGGCGCCGTTGACCATGCAGCCGATCTCGCCGTCCAGCGTGATATAGTTCAGATCGAACTTCTGCGCCGCGAGTTCCTTGGGGTCTTCCTCGGTTTCATCCTTCAGCGCCAGAATGTCGGGGTGGCGGTACATCGCATTGCCGTCAAAGCCCATCTTGGCGTCCAGCAATTTCAGGTTGCCGTCCTTCATCACGACCAGCGGATTGATCTCCAGCATGTCCATGTCTTTTTCGGTGAACAGCTTGTACAGCGCCTTCACGATCGCACCGCATTGCTTGACCTGATTGCCGACGAGGCCCAGATCAAAGGCCACGCGGCGGCCATGGAAATCGGAATAGCCCGTGGCGGGGTCGACGGTGAAAGAGGTGATCTTTTCGGGTGTGTCATGGGCGACGTCTTCGATGCTCATGCCGCCTTCGGTCGAACAGACCACCGAAATGCGGCTGGTCTGGCGATCAATCAACATGGCCAGATAAAACTCGCGGTCGATGTCGCTGCCGTCTTCGATGTAGATGCGGTTCACCACCTTGCCTGCCGGGCCGGTCTGCACCGTCACCAGCGTGCGGCCCAGCATCTGCCGGGCAAATTCCGCCGCCTCGCCGACCGAGCGGGCCAGCCTGACGCCGCCCTTTTCGCCCGCCTCCGGCTCTTTGAAATGGCCCTTGCCGCGCCCGCCGGCGTGGATCTGCGCCTTGACGACCCACAGCGGGCCATCCAGCTCTCCTGCGGCGGATTTTGCATCTTCCGCCTTCAGTACCGCACGACCGTCCGCGACGGGAATGCCATAGCTGCGCAGCAACGCTTTGGCCTGATATTCGTGGATATTCATGGGCGGGCCCCCAAAGGATGGATTTGAGGCGTCATCGCACGAAAAGCGGCCGGTTCAAATCGTGAAGTGCACAGGGGCGGCAGAAAAGCGACATTTGTGATCACACGAAAAAATTCTGTGATCACACAAGCTGGCATGGGCTGCGCCAAGGGACTGACAGTGGCCTCTGTACGCAGGCCGGGCCTGACGCTAACCTGTTGATTGCGGAATTTGAAGGACGTCCTGGAATGCAGCCCACATGGTCCGTCGTGGCAACCGTGGACGAGCCGGCCCCTCTGGTCGTGGCTTTCGTGCTGCATCACCTTCAGGCGGGGGCGGCGCTGGTCGATCTGTTCCTTGACGCGCCGAACGCCGAGGTTCGCGATGTGCTGGCCTTAGTGACCGAGGCCCGCGTGACCCTGTGCGATGACGCCTACTGGGCGGCGTCGCCGCGCAAGCGCAAGCCGAAACTGCATCCCGGCCGCCAGATCGCCAATGCCAATCTGGCCTATGGCAGGGCCCGGACCGACTGGCTTTTGCACATCGACTGCGACGAATTCGTGCGCGATGGGCGGGTGTTGGTCGAAGAGTTGGCGCAGACCGGGTCCAGCCGGTCGTTTCTGCGGCTGGCCATGGCCGAGCGGGCCTATACCGGGCCCCAGACCGAGGACCTGTTCGAAGGGGTCTTTCGCTTTCCGCTAGAGGATTTTGCCAAGGTCGGCCCGGCGATTTACGGCGATCTGGTGCCGCTGCTGAAGGACGGCATCACCGGACACAAGGCGGGCAAGGGCCTGCTGCGCACCGGGCTTGGGGTGAAGATGGGCATTCATTCCCCCGAGGCGCGCCAGCCGCAGCGCACGGCAAAGGCCGCGCGCCTCTTGCATTTCGACGGGCTGACGCGGCTGCATTACATGATCAAACTGCTGCGCCGCGCGCACGAGCCGCCGGTCAAGACCCCGCCCCGCCACGGCCCGCCGCGCATTGCGCAATTCGAACGCCTGGACGCCCTGATCCGGGATCCGGACGCGGCGGCAAGCCTG
>JANMJC010000612.1:0-5311 GCA_031371185.1 Paracoccaceae bacterium
CTTGCCGAAAGCAAGCGCGGCGACCAGTTGATGCTGCAACTTGCGCGCCTGGCCAGTCTGTCGCCCGGTCTGCGCCGCGTCGGCCTGTCGGCCACGGTCGAAAACCCCCCCGCCCTTGCCGCCTATCTGGGGCCGCAGACCGAAATCCTTCTGGCCGACCCCGGGCCCGACCCCGATATCCAGATGCTGCAAACCGAGACGCCGCCGCCTTGGTCGGGGGGCGGCGGCAAATACGCCATCCCCGCCATCCTGGAACAGGTCGCAGCCCACAAGACCACCTTGATCTTTCACAACACCCGCGCCCAGGCCGAGATCTTTTTTCACAACCTGTGGCTTGCCAATGCCACCGATCTGCCGATCGGCATTCACCACGGCTCGCTGGCCCGCGAACAGCGCGAAAGGGTCGAAGCGGCCATGACCGCCGGCACCTTGCGCGCCGTGGTCTGCACCGGCAGCCTTGATCTGGGGATCGACTGGGGCGATGTCGATCTGGTCATCCAGGTCGGCGCCCCCAAGAACGTCAAACGTCTGGTGCAGCGCATCGGGCGCGCCAACCACCGCTACAACGCGCCGTCCAAGGCGCTTCTGGTGCCCGCCAACCGCTTCGAGGTGGTGGAATGTCAGGCCGCCCTTGACGCTGTGCGCGCCCATGCGCTGGACGGTGAGCCGCGCGGCCCCGGCCCCCCGCGACGTTTTGTGCCAGCACATCCTTGCCAGTGCTTGCGCCGCCCCCTTCGACGCGGGGGCACTTTTCGCCGAGGTCACCACGGCCGGCCCCTATGCCACCCTGACACGGGCCGAATTTGACGACTGCCTCGATTTCGTGGCCACCGGCGGCTATGCCCTGCGCGCCTACGACAAGTGGCAGCGCCTGCTTTTGCGGGGCGGCAAATGGCAATTGCGCGACCCGCGCGCCGCCGCCCTGATCCGCCAGAACCTGGGCACGATCATCGACATCGAAACACTGAAGGTGCGTTTTCGCGCCCGGATGGGCGGCGCGCCTCTGGGTGAGATCGAGGAAAGCTTTGCGGCGACCCTGACCCCCGGCGATACCTTTCTGATCGGCGGTCAGGTGGTGCGCTATGAGGGCCTGAACGAGTTGACGGTCGAGGTTAGCCGCGCCCCCGGTCGCGACCCGCGCGTTGCGGTGTTTTCGGGCACAAAATTCGCCACCTCGACCGTCCTTGCCGACCGCATCCTTGCCATCCTGCAACTGCCCGCCTGGCCAGACCTGCCGCGCCACACCGCCGAATGGCTGACCCTGCAGCGCGAGGTTTCCGAACTGCCCCACCCCGACCGCCTGCTGATCGAAAGCTTTCCCCACGACGGGCGCGAGCACCTGTGCCTGTACGGCTTTGCAGGCCGCAACGGTCAGCAGACCCTTGGCCTCTTGGTGACCAAGGTGATGGAAGAGCGCGGCCTTGCCCCCTTGGGCTTTGTCGCCACCGACTACGCCACCCTGATCTGGGGCCTTGATCCGGTCACCGATGCCGCCCCCTTGCTGGACCTTGACCACCTGCGCGCCGGGCTTGAGGGCTGGCTGGCGGGCAATGCGGTGATGAAGCGCAGCTTTCGCAACGTGGCCCTGATCTCGGGGCTGATCGAACGCAGCCATCAGGGGCGGCGCAAATCGGGGCGTCAGGCGACGTTTTCCTCGGACATCCTCTATGACACCCTGGTGAAATACGACCCCAACCATCTGATGTTGCGGATCACCCGCGACGAGGCGATGCGCGGCATGGTCGATTTCTCGCGCATCGAACAGATGCTGACCCGGATCGCAGGGCGCATCGACACCCGCCGGCTGGACCGCTTGTCGCCGCTGTCGGCGCCGCTGTTTCTGGAACCCGGCAAGGTTCCGGTTCAGGGGGCGGGACGCGAAAGGCTGGCGGAAGACGCGGCGCGGGCCCTGTTGCGCGAGGCGGGGTTGGATTAGACTGGGGCGATGAGCCTTGATTTCTTCTTCGGACCGGCGCGGCTGACCGCTCTTGCCTCGGGTGCCCTGTTTTGGGCCGAAGAGCGCCTCTTGTGCGTGTCCGACCTGCATTTCGGCAAGTCCGAGCGGCTGGCGCGGCGCGGTGGCACGCTGTTGCCGCCCTACGAGACCCGGGCAACGCTGGAGCGGCTGGACCGCGATCTGGACCGCGTGGCGGCCAAGGTCGTGGTCTGTCTGGGCGACAGCTTTGACGATCTGGCCGCCGCCGAGGGGATGGAAGAAGACAACCGCCTGTGGCTGGCCCGGCTGATGGCGGGGCGCGACTGGATCTGGATCGCGGGCAATCACGACCCCGGCCCGCTGGATCTGGGCGGCAGCCACCGCGGCGAGGTGGCGCGAAGCGGGCTGGTGTTCCGGCACGAAGGCGGCGGTGCGGGGTTCGAGGTTTCGGGGCATTTTCACCCCAAGGCCAGCCTTGCCGGGCGCGGCGCCAAGCCGTGCTTTCTGATCGGCAAGACCCGTCTGATCCTGCCGGCCTATGGCACCTATACCGGCGGCATGCCGGCGGATGACCGACTTTTCGACCCGCTTCTGGGGGCCGGAGCGCGGGCGATCCTGACCGGACAGAAACCCCTGCTGATCCCGCGTCCGACGCGGTAAGGCGCACCTGGGGCATGGCGCTGTGGCCTTCCGGCATGCCCCGTTCCGGGCCACGCGCGACCAGGGATCGAACCGGTCGGGGCCGCCTCTACATCAAGCCGCGCTCTTCCAGCTTGGCCAGATTTGCGCGGCTGACCGGAACCTGCATTCCGCAGTTCAGCCGCAGGAACACGCGCGCACCTTCGGTTTCAACCCCGTCCACCGCCGACCACGCCACCCAGAAGGACCGGTGCACCTGCGCCCCGCTGGCGGGCGGCATTTCGGCAATCGCATCGGACAGGCGCATCAGCACTGCCGCCTTGCCCTTGTCGGTCGAAATCTCGACGTAGTGGTCGCGCACCTGCAACGAAGCAATCTCGCCGCGCAGTTCCGGGTCCAGACGGTCCAGCAACCGGGCCGCGGGTTCTGGCGATAGCGGCGCGATGACGACGGCAGGCGCAGGCTGGGCCAGCCGTTCCAGGTCAGAGGCCAGTGCCCCCGGCGCGCCGGGGTGGCGCAGGAAGCACAGCCCCAGGGTCACCAGATAGACCAGGGTCCCGATTTCACCCCAGCCGGCCAGGGTCCCGAAATAGGGGCCGAACGCGGCATGAAACAACATCCCGAACAGCGGCGCGGTCACGATGGCATACAAGGCTGCGGCAACAACCGCCCCCAGACTGCGCCGATGCGGGGCAAAGCGCCGCAGGACCAGCACGCGGGCGACAAGAAAGCCAAAGACCCCCAGGCACAGGACCGGCACCCAGAAGGCCAGACGTTCCCAGATATTCAGCGTCGCGTAGCTGCCAAAGGGTCCGGAGACGACGATCGCGAGAATAAGGCCAACCATGATCAGGGGAAGATCCCGAGATCGCAATTCGGCCAGAAGATCTTTTGCAAACACCCCGGCGCCTCCGCCGTTTACCCATACAGGTCTAGCACTTAGCCTTCGCGGTTGCTCAAATCAACCAGCAAGACCGCAAAAGACGGCCGATCAGGCGGTCAGGCCCATGGGTTCGGCCAATCCATTGGCCCGGCAGGTGGCGGTCAGCGTGTTGGCCAGAAGGCAGGCAATCGTCATCGGCCCGACCCCGCCCGGCACCGGCGTGATCGCTCCCGCAACGGCGGCGACCGATTCGAAATGCACATCCCCCACCAGTCTGGTGCGGCCGTCCCTTTCGATCCGGTTGATGCCGACGTCGATCACCGTGGCGCCGGGTTTCACATGGGCGCCGGTGATCATTTCCGGCCGCCCTACCGCCGCCACCACGATATCGGCGCCACGACAGACGGCGGCCAGATCGCGGGTGCGGCTGTGCGCGATGGTCACGGTGCAACTGTCGCCAAGCAAAAGCTGCGCCATCGGCTTGCCCACGATGTTCGACCGCCCCACCACCACGGCGCTCAGTCCCGCAAGCGAGCCGTGATGATCGCGCAGCATCATCAGACAGCCCAGGGGCGTGCAGGGCACCATCGACTTCTGCCCGGTGCCCAGCAGCCCGACGTTCGAGATGTGGAACCCGTCCACATCCTTGGCCGGGTTGATCGCGTTGATCACCAGATCGCTGTCCAGATGGGCGGGCAGCGGCAGTTGCACCAGAATGCCGTTCACCGAAGGATCGCGGTTCAACTGGTCGATCAGGGTCAGAAGCTCTGCCTCGGAGGTGTCGGCGTTCAACCGGTGCTCGTAGCTGTTCATGCCCACTTCAAGGGTCGAGGCGTGCTTGTTGCGGACATAGACCTGACTGGCAGGGTCCTGCCCCACCAGAACCACCGCCAGCCCGGGCACCAGCCCGTTCTCCTCTTTCAGCCGCGCAACATGGGCGGCCACCTCGGCCCGCACCTTGGCTGCAAAGGCTTTTCCGTCAATCACTTTGGCCGTCATGGGGTACCCTTTCCGCAGGCTATCCGGGCCAAGGCGGCTTTCCTCGCGCGCGATGGACCAGTCAATCAGTCGTCGCCACAGCTTTTCCACCAGGTCCGGCGGCAGCCCCTCGGTTTTGGCATGGCGACGCACATTGGCCACCACCTCTTCGACCCGGTTGGCAATCCGTGCTGGCAGATCAGCCGTTGCCTTGATCTCGGCGGCCCGGTCGATATAGGCGGCCCGCTGCGCAAACAGGTGCACCAGTTCGCGGTCAAGCCGGTCAATCTCGATCCGCAGTTCCGCCATGTCGCTGCAGTCTTCGGGGCGTTTCATGTCATAAACCTTGTCCTGATCCGCGCGGGGTACTGCCCCGCGCCGACCTTGGCAAGTCAGACAATTCCGGCCTCAGAACAAGCCTTCGACATTACCCTCGGCATTCAGACGGATCACTTCGGCGCTTGGCACGCGCGGCAGGCCCGGCATGGTCATGATCTCGCCGCAAATCGCCACGACAAAGCCCGCCCCCGCCGAAAGCCGCACTTCGCGCACGGGCACCGTGTGGCCCGTGGGTGCTCCGCGCACCGTGGGATCGGTCGTGAAGGAATACTGCGTCTTGGCCACACAGATCGGCAAATGGCCATAGCCCGCCGCTTCCCTGGTCTTCAACTGGTCGCGGATCGACTTGTCGGCAATCACCTCGTCGGCGTGGTAGATTCGCTTGGCAATCGTCTCCAGCTTCTTGAACAGTGACATGTCGTCGGGATAAAGCGGCGCAAAGTTTGACGGCCCCTCGGCCATCTGCACGACCTTTTTCGCCAGTTCCTCGATTCCGGCACTGCCAAGCGCCCAATGCTTGCACAGGATCGCCTCGG
>JANMJC010000014.1:0-1623 GCA_031371185.1 Paracoccaceae bacterium
TAAGGAAGGTGAAGGTGGTTTCAGTCACGAGACTTGCGATGATCCCCCTTCCCCTCTATACGCCCCCGGTGGCCCCCTATCGCCACAGAATCAACCATCCGCCGTGTTTGCCCCGCCGTCGCAGTGGGCGCAGTTCCGGCATAGGAGTATGCGACATGAAATTGAATGAGCTTCACGACAATCCCGGCGCCACCAAAAAGCAAAAGCGTGTGGCGCGCGGTCCGGGTTCGGGTTCGGGCAAGACCGCCGGTCGCGGGATCAAGGGTCAGTCCTCGCGTTCGGGCGTGGCACTGGGCGGCTACGAAGGCGGCCAGATGCCGCTGTACCGCCGCCTGCCCAAGCGCGGCTTCAACAAGCCCAACCAGTTGCACTTTGCCGTCGTCAACCTGGGCCTGATCGAAAAGTTCGTCGCGGCCGGCAAGCTGGACGTCAAGTCCGTGATCACCGAAGACATTCTGGTCGCCGCGGGCCTGACCTCGACCAAGCTGGACGGAATCCGCATTCTGGCCAAGGGCGTCGTCAAGACCGCCCTGAAACTGGAAGTGACCGGCGCCTCGGCGTCTGCCATCACCGCGATCGAAGCTGCGGGCGGGTCGATCACCGTTTCGCGCCCCGCCAAGGCCGAGTAGCGAAATCTTTGGGTTGTGAGCGGCGCCAAGACCGCTTACATCCCTAGACCAAGTTTTCCCGCGCCGCCGACCGGAAAACGGTTCGGCGGCGTCGATGCATGAAAGAGACCCGAAATGGCATCTGCTGCAGAGCAAATGGCCGCAAACCTCTCCTGGGGTGCGCTGTCCAAGGCAACTGACCTTCGTCAACGGATATTCTTTACCATTGGCCTCTTGATCATCTACCGCATCGGCACTTTTGTTCCGGTCCCCGGGATCGACGCGGTCAAACTGGCAGAGTTCATGGACAAGGCCGGCAGCGGACTGGGCGGCATGTTGTCGGTCTTCACCGGCGGGGCAATCCACCGGATGGCCATTTTTGCCCTTGGAATCATGCCCTATATCTCGGCCTCGATCATCGTGCAGCTTCTGGCATCCATGGTGCCCGCGCTGGAGCAGTTGAAAAAAGAGGGCGAGCAGGGTCGCAAGAAACTGAACCAGTACACCCGCTATGCAACGGTGGCGCTGGCGGTGTTTCAGGGTTGGGCCATCGCGGCGTCGATCCAGGCGGGTGGTCTGGCCCAGGAACCGGGCCTGTTCTTCATGCTGTCCTGCGTGATCACGATCGTCGGCGGCACCATGTTCCTGATGTGGCTGGGCGAACAGATCACCGCGCGCGGCTTCGGAAACGGCACCTCGCTGATCATCTTCACCGGCATCGTTGCCGAAATTCCGGCGGCCCTGGCGCAGTTCTTTTCGCAGGGCCGGTCGGGCGCCATTTCGACCCCGGTCATCATCGGTGTGCTTTTGATGGTGGTCGTGGTCATCGCCGCGGTCGTGTTCATGGAGCGTGCGCTGCGCAAGATCCATATCCAATATCCCCGCCGACAGGTCGGTATGAAGGTTTATGACGGCGGATCGTCGCATTTGCCGATCAAGGTCAACCCGGCGGGCGTGATCCCGGCGATCTTTGCGCACCGACCAATCGCCGATTCTCAGGTTGGGACCGTCCAAC
>JANMJC010000334.1:0-1726 GCA_031371185.1 Paracoccaceae bacterium
CCCTACGGGGTGGTAGGGCGGGGTAGCTCCCCGCCACACCGGTTAAGCGTATTTCTTCTGGATCTCTTGGCTGATGTTCTCGGGCACGGCATCGTAGTGGTCAAACGACATCGAGAAGGTCGCCCGGCCCGAAGACATCGACCGCAAGGTGTTGATATAGCCAAACATGTTGGCCAAAGGCACCATCGCGTTGATGACGTTCGCGTTGCCGCGCGCATCCTGCCCCTCGATCATGCCGCGACGCGAGGTCAGGTCGCCGATGACGCCGCCGGTATAGATATCCGGGGTCACCACTTCGACTTTCATGATCGGCTCCAGCAACTTTGCGCCGGCCTTCTTCAGCCCTTCGCGCATTGCCGCCCGTGCGCAGATTTCGAAGGCCAGAACGCTGGAGTCAACGTCATGATAGGCGCCGTCGATCAGCGAGACCTTGAAGTCGATCACCGGAAAGCCGGCCAGAGGGCCCGAATCCATCACCGACTTGATGCCTTTTTCGACGCCGGGGATATACTCCTTCGGCACCGAGCCACCTACGACCTTGGCTTCGAACGAATAGCCGACGCCGGGTTCCGTCGGCGTGATGACCAACTTGACGCGCGCGAACTGGCCGGTTCCCCCGGTTTGTTTCTTGTGCGTGTAGTCGATCTCGTGCTCGCGCGAGATGGTTTCGCGGTAAGCCACCTGAGGAGCACCGATATTCGCCTCGACCTTGAATTCGCGACGCATGCGGTCAACCAGAATGTCGAGGTGAAGTTCGCCCATGCCCTTCATGATCGTCTGACCCGATTCAATATCGGTTTCGACGCGGAAGGACGGGTCTTCAGCCGCAAGACGGGCCAAAGCGATGCCCATCTTTTCCTGGTCGGCCTTGGTTTTCGGCTCGACCGCGATCTCGATCACCGGGACCGGGAAGGTCATGGTTTCCAGAACGACCGGCTTGGCCGTGTCGCACAGGGTGTCGCCGGTGGTGGTCTCTTTCAGACCCGCCAAAGCCATGATGTCACCGGCATAGGCCTCGCCGATTTCTTCTTGCTTGTTGGCGTGCATCATCACCATCCGGCCAACCCGCTCTTTGCGGTTCTTGGTGGCGTTCAGGATCTGATCTCCCTTTTTGACCGAACCCGAATAGATCCGGGTAAAGGTCAGGGTGCCCATGAAGGGGTCGTTCATGATCTTGAAAGCCAGACCCGAGAAGGGCTGGTTGTCGTCGGCCGAACGCTCGATGTTGCGGGTTTCCGTCTCGTCGCCCGGCGCGAAACCGACATAGGGCGGCACGTCCAGCGGATCGGGAAGGAAGTCGATCACGGCGTTCAGCATGGGCTGCACGCCCTTGTTCTTGAACGCCGAACCGGCAAGGATCGGAACGAAGTCGATCGCCAGCGTACCCTTGCGGATCAGGCGGCGCAGCGTGGCCTCGTCGGGCTCGTTGCCTTCAAGATAGGCTTCCATCGCGGCGTCGTCCTGCTCGACCGCGATTTCCAGCATGTTGTAGCGCCACTTGTCGGCCTCGGCCTTCAACTCGGCACGGATCGGCTGGCGCACCCAGGAGGCGCCCAGATCTTCGCCCTGATAGACCCCGTCCTGCATGGTGATCAGGTCGATGATGCCTTCCAGCTTGTCCTCGGCCCCGATGGGGATCTGGATCGGCATGGGGACGGCACCGGTGCGGTCCCGGATCATCTTGACGCAGTTGTAGAAATCTGCACCGGTCTTGTCCATTTTGTTG
>JANMJC010000048.1:0-4442 GCA_031371185.1 Paracoccaceae bacterium
ACCGTCTGGCCGGGGGCGGGCGGCACTTTGCCAATGACAGCGGCACCGGAAATTCGTTGAATGTCGCCCATCCGATGGTGATGCGGATGGTGATGGACAGCTTGCGGTACTGGGTCGAGTGCTGCCATGTCGACGGCTTCCGCTTTGATCTTGCCACCTCGCTTGGCCGCGAAGCTTATGGATTTGACGCTGGGGCCGGGTTCTTTGACGCGATCCGGCAGGATCCGGTTCTGGCGCGAGTGAAACTGATTGCCGAGCCTTGGGACATCGGGCCGGGCGGCTATCAGCTGGGGGCCTATCCGCAGCCTTTTGCCGAATGGAACGACCGGTTCCGCGACGGGGTGCGGCGGTTCTGGAAGGGCGACGCGGGGCAGGCGCCAGAACTGGCGCGCCGCATGCTGGGGTCGGCGGAAAAGTTCGATCACGGGCGGCGGGCGGCGACCTCGTCGGTCAATTACATCGCGGCCCATGACGGGTTCACGCTGCAGGACGTGGTGACCTATACCGTCAAGCGCAACTTTGCCAATGGCGAGGAAAACCGCGACGGCCATGACGACAACCACGCCGACAACATGGGCGTCGAGGGCCCCAGTGCCGACCCGGTGATCATGGCGGCGCGCGCCTTGCGCAAACGCAACCTGCTGGCCACGCTGATGCTGGCTCAGGGAACCCCGATGCTGCTGTCGGGCGATGAATTGGGCCATTCCCAGGGCGGCAACAACAACGCCTATGCGCAGGACAATCCGACGACCTGGATCAACTGGGCAAGGTCAGACGGCGGGCTTGCGGGCTTTGTGGCGCGCCTTGCCGCACTGCGCGCGGCGCATCCCGCTTTGCGTCAGAGCCGGTTTCTGCACGGCAAGCCGCGCAGCGACGGATTGCCGGATGTGATCTGGCGCCGGTCGGACGGCGCCGAACCCTCGGCGGGCGATTGGCATGATGCCGGGTTCCGCTGTCTGGGGGTGGAACTGCGGATGGCGGCCGAAGGTCGCGACGGCGCCGACATCGTCTTTGTGGTGATGAACGGTGGTGCGGCCTGCGCGCTGACGCTGCCGACCACGGTGGGCGGCTGGACCCGCGTGCTGGACACCACCCGGCCGGATGCGCCCGCCGAACCTTCGGGGGCAACCTTTGCCTTGAACGCGCAGTCTGTCGTCGTCTTCACTCCTGACCCGGAAAGGCCTTAGCCCATGTCGATCCACATCATTCCGACCACGCCCATCGCGGGGCAAAAGCCCGGCACCAGCGGGCTGCGCAAAAAGACCCCGGTGTTCATGGGGCACCATTACCTTGAGAATTTCGTGCAGTCGATTTTCGACGTTGTCGGCACACGAAGCGCCAACGGGGCGGGCAAGACCTTTGTCCTGGGCGGCGACGGGCGCTATTTCAACGCGCAGGCCGCGCAGGTGATCCTGCGGATGGCGGCGGCGAACGGGGTGGCGCGGATGATCGTGGGGCAGGGCGCCCTTCTGTCCACGCCGGCGGCCAGCCACCTGATCCGCCTGCGCAAGACCGATGGCGGCATCATCATGTCGGCCAGCCACAACCCGGGCGGACCGAAAGAGGATTTCGGGGTGAAGTTCAACATGGCCAACGGCGGACCCGCGCCCGAACATGTGACCGAGGCGATGTATCAGCGCACCACCCAGATCACCCAGTACCCGATGCTGGACGCGCAGGATGTGGATCTGGGCAGGGTCGGGCTGCACACCCTGGGCGATATGGTGGTCGAGGTGGTGGACCCGGTCAGCGACTATGCGGCCTTGATGGAAACCCTGTTCGATTTTCCGGCGATCCGCGCGCTGTTTGCGGGCGGTTTCCGGATGCGGATGGACAGCATGTGCGCGGTCACCGGGCCCTATGCCGTTGACATCCTTGAAACCCGGCTGAAGGCGGCAAAGGGCACCTGCGTGAACGCCACCCCCTTGCCCGACTTTGGCGGCATGCATCCCGACCCCAATCCGACCTGGGCCAAGGCCTTGATGGACGAGATGTTCGGCACCAACGCCCCCGATTTCGGTGCGGCGTCGGATGGCGACGGCGATCGCAACATGGTGATGGGGGCGGGGGCCTATGTCTCGCCCTCCGACAGTCTGGCGGTGCTGGCGGCCAATGCGCATCTGGCGCCGGGCTATGCCGGTGGTCTGGCGGGGGTGGCGCGGTCGATGCCGACAAGTGCGGCGGCGGACCGGGTGGCGGACGCGCTTGGCATCGGCAAATATGAAACCCCGACGGGCTGGAAGTTCTTCGGCAACCTTCTGGACGCGGGCAAGGTCACGCTGTGCGGCGAGGAGAGTTTCGGCACCGGGTCGGACCATGTGCGCGAAAAGGACGGGCTGTGGGCGGTGTTGTTGTGGCTGAACATTCTGGCAGTGCGCAAGCAGTCGGTGGCGCAGATCCTGACCGAGCATTGGGCGCGTTTCGGGCGGAATTACTACTCGCGCCACGATTTCGAGGCGATGGAAGCCGCGCGCGCCGAGGCCATGATGACCGCGATGCGCGCCCGACTGGGAGCCTTGCCGGGGACGGTGGTGGAAGGGTTGCAGGTCGAGGCGGCGGATGATTTCGCCTATACCGATCCGGTGGACGGCTCGGTGTCGCGCGCGCAAGGGGTTCGGGTGATGTTCAGGGGCGGCTCGCGCTTTGTGATGCGGCTGTCGGGGACGGGTACTGAAGGTGCGACCTTGCGGCTGTATCTGGAGCGTTATGTCGCCGGGCCCGAGGGTCTGGACCACGACCCGCAAGAGGCGCTGGCACCGATCATCCGCGCGGCGCATGATCTGGCGGGGATTGCCGGGTTTACCGGGCGCACAACACCGGACGTGATCACCTGAAACCGGCCGGGCCAAGGGGAAATTGGGACCAGGCGGCAATCTAGCCTGAAATTGCCGCCAATTGAAGGCAATGCGCGGTTTGCGCCTTGCGCTGTCGCCTCTGTATCAGAGACGGCGCGCGTTTGTGCTGTTCTGGGGGGACAGCAAGGGGGGGATGGTCATGGGCGATATCAAGCTTCGCAGCGGGCGTCAGGCGCGTCAGGCCGCGCGCAGCGGCGGTGTTGGCGGCACGCCGGGTCGGCCCTATATCCTGCGCAACATCCCGACCTATGATGTTCTGTCCGAAGAAAACCTGATCCGGATCGAGGCGGCGGCGGACCGGGTGCTGGCCGAGACCGGGATCGAGTTTCGCGACGATCCCATCGTGCTGGACATGTGGCGAGGTGCCGGGGCCAAGGTTGAGGGCCTTCTGGTCAAGTTCGAGCCGGGCATGCTGCGCGAGATCCTGAAATCGGCCCCGGCGCAGTTCACCCAGCACGCCCGCAATCCGGCCAACTCGGTGCAGATCGGCGGCAAGGCCGTGGTGTTCTCGCCCGCTTATGGCAGCCCCTTCGTGATGGATCTGGACCGGGGCCGCCGCTTTGGCACCATCGAGGATTTCCGCAATTTCATCAAACTGGCGCAGTCCAGCCCGAATTTTCACCACTCGGGCGGCACGATCTGCGAGCCGACCGATGTGGCGGTGAACAAGCGGCATCTGGACATGGTGATGAGCCATATCGAGTTTTCGGACCGTCCTTTCATGGGCTCGGTCACGGCGGAGGAGCGCAGCGAAGACAGCATTGAGATGTGCCGCATCCTGTTCGGGGCCGATTTTGTCGACCGGAACTGCGTGATCCTTGGCAATGTCAACGTCAACTCGCCACTGGTCTGGGACGGCACCATGACCAAATCCCTGCGGGCCTATGCGCGGGCCAATCAGGCGGCGGTGGTGGTGCCGTTCATTCTGGGCGGGGCGATGGGGCCGGTGACGAATGCCGGCGGCATCGTGCAGTCGCTGGCCGAAACCATGGCGGGCTGCGCGCTGACCCAGTTGGAGCGCCGCGGCGCGCCGGTGATCTTTGGCAACTTCCTGTCCTCGATGAGCCTGCGGTCGGGCAGCCCCACCTTTGGCACGCCGGAGCCTGCGATCGGATCTCAGGTTATCGGGCAGTTGGCGCGGCGGCTGAACCTGCCGTTGCGCTGTTCGGGCAATTTCACCACCTCGAAGCTGCCGGACGGGCAGGCGATGATGGAAGGCACGATGAGCATGCTGGCCGCCGTGCATTGCGGGGCCAATTTCATCCTGCATTCGGCGGGTTTTCTGGATGGCCTGCTGTCGATGTCCTACGAGAAATTCATGATGGACGCCGACCTGTGCGGCGCCTTGCATGCCTATCTGGACGGGATCAGGATCGACGACGACCAGTTGGCGGTCGATGCCTTTGCCGAGGTGGGCCCGGGCAACCATTTCTTTGGCTGCGACCACACGATGCGCCATTATGAAACCGCGTTCTGGGATAGCGAATTGTCCGACAACGAGCCGTTCGAGAAGTGGGAGATGGCGGGGTCAACCGACGCCGCGACCCGCGCCAACACCTTGTGGAAAAAGCGGCTGGCCGAGTATGA
>JANMJC010000137.1:0-2988 GCA_031371185.1 Paracoccaceae bacterium
CGGCCCTGATCGTCGATCGTGGAACATGCACTATAGTTCGTTCCGTTCTCCTTGATGTTGGCCCGGTCATTCGGGCAGGACTCCGCAAGTGGCGGCGATGAAGGTGGCAAAGGCGAGGATGCCGTCGTGGTAATCGGCAAGTGGCACGCGCTCAAAGTTGGTGTGGCAGATCGCAATGTCGCCGGGCGCGCAGTACACCGCCGGGATGCCAAGCTTTTCGATCAGGAACGGCATTTCCGACCAGAATGGCGCACCCTCGATGGCGCCTCGGTCGGCGCGCAAACTGCGCACACAGGCGGACAGGCTCGACACCAACGGGTGATCTGCTGCTATGCCAGCGGGCGAGCCGCCGAGTGGATGGTCGCGGCCCGCGGGAAAGGAAATCGACAGGCCGGTGTCAGACGGACAAGCGGCGCGGATCACGGCCTCAAGCGCCCCGGTCACTTCGTCCAGACTGTCGCCGGGCAACAACTTGCCGATCATGGACAGGCGCGCTTCGCCCGGCACTGCGATCAGACCGCCCGCCTCCAAACCAGTGACGAGTGTGAAGGCGCGACCCAGCAGGGGATGGTCCGCCTTGGCGGCCAGATCGTCCGAATGGTCCCAGATTGCCCGCAAGACCAGGTGCGCGGCCTTGAGCGCATCGCGGCCGAGTTCGGGGCGGCCGAAATAGGCCGACTGGCCGGTCAGCACCACCTCAGCAATGAAGAACCCTATCTGAACCGGCAGCACTTGCAGTCGCGTCGGTTCGACATAGACAGCCAGATCAGGTCGCGGCAGGCGTCCGGCGGCAACCGCGTCGGTCCAGTACCGCACTCCGGCACTGGTCCCGCTGCCTTGCTCGCCGCTTTCCTCATCACCCACAAATGCGAAGGACACGCTGCCCGAAAGCCGGAGGCCTGCGCGGTCGATCAGGTCAAGGGCCGACAATGCGGTGCAAATTCCTGCCTTCAAGTCTGCCGCACCGCGCCCCCACAACTCGCCTTCGATGACGGCGGCACCAAAAGGGTCGTGCTGCGGCTGACCTGCCCAGTGCGTGGCCCAGTCTTTGGGATGAACGACATCGGTGTGCCCCATGAACAGCAAGTTCGGACCAGAGCCATGTCCTTGACGCAGCCCGGTGATGTTGGGCCGACCTGGGTGGAATTCCTCGACCAAAGGCGACAGGCGCAAACGGTCCATCTCGGGACGCAGCATGGCGACCATGCTGGCCTCGGCCCCCGTGACCGAGGCCGCCTGAACCGCGCGCGCCAGCAGCGCGGTTGCCGCCTCGATGTCAAGATGCGGCCGCAACCGCGCGATCAGGTCATCAAGGCCGGTCATTCTGCGGCACTCGGCATTAGGCCGGGCTTTGGCCTGGGCAGGGTCACCACCGCACCTGGTGCCGCTTGCGCGAAAAGGGCGGTGTGTAATTCGGTCAAACCGATGGCCACTGCACCGCTGAGTGCTGCATGGTTGCCAAGCGCGCTGGCCACAATGCGGATCGGAAACGGGAAACAGCGCGCCAGTTCCGCTTCGGTCGCCGCAATGATTTCGGGCCGCGCGCCGATCGACCCACCAAGGATCACGACCTGCGGTGAAACCACAGCTCCCAAAGTGGCCACGGCCCTGGCCAGTTGTCGGGCGACACCGTCCAGCACCTGCTGGGCCGCCACGTCGTTACCGGCAGCGGCGGAAAAGATCGACGGCACATCCAACTGTCGGCCCGTCGCTGCCTGATAGGCTGCACGAATGCCGTGCGTGGCGGTCACGCGCTCAAATGCGCCAACACGCAGGGATTCGGCTTCAAACGGATCTGCACCGAAGGGCAGATAGCCCAGTTCTCCGGCCGTTCCCGATGCGCCGCGCACAAGGGTTCCATTCACAATTAGGCCCGCGCCGATACCGGTGCCAAGCGCAATGAAGGCCAGATGGTCGATGCCCTGCCCCGCGCCAAGCCATTGCTCACCGAGGACGGCGAGATTAACGTCGTTTTCCAACATCGCTTTGGTGCCCGTCGTGCTGGCCACCGAAGCGCGAAAGTCGATGCTGTCGATGCCCTTGATGTTGGGAGCAAATCGCACTTGGCCGGTTGCCTGATCGGGCACGCCTGGACACCCAACGACGGTCTGCCGGACCAGAGCTTTGTTCACCGCCGCCTTGGAGGCGGCTTCCTCGACAAGCTGTCCGATCTGTGCAGCAACCGCCATGCCACCCTCTGGATGCGTGGGTGCCACAATTTCCGAGATGATCGATCCGGCAAGGTCGACAATCGCCACGCGAACCTTGGTGCCGCCAAGGTCAACTGCGGCCATGAAGGCGCTGTCTGCAATCAATTCATAGGTTGTCGCAGTGCGCCCAACATGGCCAGAGGTCCGACCCGTTTCGCGCACCCAGCCCTCTTCTTCAAGGATCCGGACCAGTTCGGATACCGTTTGCTTGGACAGCCCAGTTTGTTTCGAGATCGATGCCCGCGAAATCGGGCCGCAATGGATGATCGTCTGCATGGTTAAGCTGAGCGACATCTGGCGAGAGAAAGTGTGCTGCTGGGCGGGGTCCATGGAACACCTTATTAATTCGTTCTGCTGACGAACTAATAAGGTCTCGATGATTCGGTCAAGCGGAAAATGTCCGCTGCTGTCTGTCCGATGCTGTGTTGGATCCTGATGTGATGATCAGCCATACGTGAGGGAGCCGACCGCGTCGCGGCATTATCGGGCTCAAACCATCGAATGTTTTCGGCGGCAGCGCGTGCTGGCGCCGTCGGCGTCTGGAACCAAGGACTAACGATTTCCAAACGTTGACATATCTACCCTAAAGCCAGGACAGTCCTTCGCGGCATAGTCGTTGTGCCCAGACACTTTCCGGATCGCCCCTCATCCTTGCGCCCAGCAGCTCGACGGGGCAGTGTTGGTGCCACTAACGAATACGCGGGGCACTGCACGCTCACCTTCATGGCAAAGGCGGGGTTAAGCGAGCGCAGGGCCCGGCCGGGCTGCAGGGCCTCGG
>JANMJC010000225.1:0-6944 GCA_031371185.1 Paracoccaceae bacterium
GGTCGCGCCGTCGCCCTGATGATTCGCTTTGACGCAAGGACGCCGCATGTCGCATTTCTCCACGCCGATCGCCGAAGCCATCTGGGACATGAAGTACCGCCTGAAAACCCAGGACGGCACCGCGATCGACGGATCGGTCGAAGACACCTGGCGCCGGATCGCCCGCGCTTTGGCCGAGGTAGAGACCGACAAACCCAAGTGGGAGGCCGAGTTTTACAGCGCTTTGGAGGGGTTCAAATTTCTGCCCGCAGGCCGCATCACGGCGGGCGCGGGCACGGCACGCAACGTTACCCTGTTCAACTGTTTTGTCATGGGCTCCGTTCCCGACAGCATGGGCGGCATCTTTGACGGGCTGAAAGAGGCCGCCCTGACCATGCAGCAGGGCGGCGGCATCGGCTATGATTTCAGCACGATCCGCCCGCGTGGCGCCGAGGTCAAGGGCGTGGCCGCCGATGCCTCCGGGCCGCTGTCGTTCATGGATGTCTGGGATGCGATGTGCCGCACCATCATGTCGGCGGGCAGCAGACGTGGCGCGATGATGGCCACGATGCGCTGCGATCATCCCGACATCGAGGCTTTCATCGAGGCCAAGAAAGACCCCGCGCGCCTGCGCATGTTCAACCTGTCGGTGCTGGTGACCGATCCCTTCATGGCGGCGGTCAAGGAAGATGGCGCGTGGGAGCTGGTCTTTGACGGCCGTATCTATCGCACCCTGCAGGCGCGCGATCTGTGGAACAGGATCATGCGCAACACCTTCGATTTTGCCGAACCGGGGGTGATCTTCATCGACCGGATCAACGCCGCCAACAACCTGAACTACGTCGAAACCATCGCGGCCACCAACCCCTGCGGCGAGCAGCCCCTGCCGCCCTATGGCGCCTGTCTTCTGGGCAGCATCAATCTGGCCACTTTGGTGACGGGCGCCTTCACCGACGCCGCGCGGATGGACCGGGGTGCGCTGAACGATCTGGTGCGCGTGGCGGTCCGGATGATGGACAATGTGGTGGATGCCAGCCGTTTCCCCTTGCCCCAACAGGCCGCCGAGGCCCGCGCCAAGCGCCGCATCGGGCTGGGGGTGACGGGGCTGGCCGATGCCCTTTTGATGCTGGGCCTGCGGTACGGCAGCGATGAGGCTGCGCAGCAGACCGAAGAGTGGATGCACGCCATCGCCCGCGCGGCCTATCTGGCCTCGGTCGATCTGGCGCGCGAAAAGGGCGCCTTTCCGCTGTTTGACGCCAAGGGCTATCTGGCCTCGGGCAACATGATGCAGATGGACGCCGATGTGCGCGACGCCGTCGCCATCCACGGCATCCGCAACGCGCTTTTGACCAGTATCGCGCCGACCGGCACGATCAGCCTGTACGCGGGCAATGTCAGTTCCGGGATCGAGCCGGTCTTTGCCTATGCCTATACCCGCAAGGTCCTGCAGAAGGACGGCAGCCGCACCGAAGAAGAGGTGGTGGACTTTGCGGTGCGGCTGTGGCGGGAATTGAAGGGCGACGCGCCCCTGCCCGATTATTTCGTGAACGCCCAGACCCTGGCCCCGATGGACCATGTCAGGATGCAGGCGGCGGCACAGAAATGGGTCGACTCGTCGATCTCCAAGACCATCAACTGCCCCGAGGACATTTCGTTCGACGATTTCCAGCAGGTCTACATGGCCGCGTGGGATCAGGGCTGCAAAGGCTGCACCACCTACCGGCCCAATGCGGTGACAGGATCGGTGCTGACGGTGTCCGAAGGGGCCGAGGCGACTCCGTCGGAAGCGCCCGAGCAGATGCAGGGCGGCGAGGTGATCTATCTGTCCGAACCGCTCGACCGTCCGGCGGCGCTGGAAGGATCGACCTACAAGGTCAAATGGCCGGGCAGCGAACATGCGCTGTACATCACCATCAATGACATCGTGATCGCCGGCCATCGGCGGCCGTTCGAGGTGTTCATCAATTCCAAGAACATGGAGCATTTCGCCTGGACCGTGGCGCTGACCCGGATGATTTCGGCGGTGTTCCGGCGCGGGGGCGATATTTCCTTTGTGGTCGAAGAGCTGAAGGCGGTGTTCGATCCGCGCGGTGGGGCCTGGATGGAAGGCAAGTATATTCCGTCGATCCTGGCGGCCATCGGCGGGGTGATCGAACGTCACCTGATCGCCATCGGCTTCATCGAAGGCGAGGGGATGGGGTTGAAATCCGACCCCAAGGCCGAGGCGATCGCCGTGGGCGAGGCGCCGCGTGGCAAGTCCTGCCCGTCGTGCGGCGGCTATTCGATGCAGATGAAAGAGGGCTGCATGACCTGCAACGATTGCGGTCACAGCAAATGCGGGTGATGTGGACCGGTTTCGGACCGATCTGAAAACGCTCCAGTGGAGCGTTTTTCGGTCCGTTGGCTCAAGCCGGAACGGCAAAAGCCAAGGGGTTCTCCGCAGGCCCAACGCCTCGGGAATTGGGGCGCGGCTGACTGGGGCTGGCGCGGTATCGCTCCTGCCGGGGGCAGGCAGGCGCGGCCCAATTCGATTGAAATCAAATTGGGCACGAACAAGGGTCCACCGCAAAGGTATCCCCCCAACCCGAAATGCGCCCGTGCCTGCGCCTCCAGCCTTGCCCGCTGAAACGCCCCGAAATCGGCCTTGGGCTGCTGCGCCAGAATGGTCTCGGCCATCGGATCGCCCACCGAAATCCTCTGCCCCGACAGCTCTTCCACGATCGCATGGCCGCAGAACGGCACATAAAACTCGGAGTAGCCGCCCTCGTGCACGCAGATCAGCCGCCCGCCGCAAAGATCGCGCGCCTGATCCATCAGCGCCCGCGTCATGGCGCGAAAGGTGCCGGGATGGGCCAGCATCCGCGCCAGAGGGTCGACCCCGTTGGCATCCAGACCAGAGGCCACGACGATCAGATCGGGTTTGAAGGCGCGCAGGGCGGGGATCACCAAGATCTCGAAAGCGTCCAGATAGGCCTGGTGGCCGCCACCCGGCAACAGCGGGATATTCAGGTTATACCCCAGTCCGGGGCCCCGCCCCCGGTCCTCTGCCATCCCGGTGTCCACAGGAAAGCACGCCTCTTGATGCAGGGATATGGTCAGGGTGTCGTCGCGGTCGTAATAGGCCGCTTCGGTGCCGTTGCCGTGATGCACGTCCCAGTCGACCACCGCCACCCGCAGCGGCCCGCGCAGAGCGCGCGCCGCCTCCAGCGCAATCGGGATATTGGCCAAAAGGCAGAACCCCATCGAGCCGTCGGGCAAGCAGTGGTGCCCCGGCGGGCGCGACAGGACATAGGCATTGTCCACCGCCCCGGCCATGACATCGGCCACGCCTTGCGCCACCAGCCCCGCCGAAAGTGCCGCGATTTCAAAACTGCCCTGACCAAAGGGCGAGTAATGCCCGGCATTGCCGCCACCCGCATCCGAAAGGGCCTTGAAATGATCCAGATAGGCCGGGGTGTGGCAGCGCTTCATCGCGGCGAGCGCGACCGGTGCTGCGCCGCGCACCGACAGCGCGTCCCACAGGCCCGACACCTGCAACAGGTTCTTGAACCGCCGCTTGGTTTCGGGGCTTTCGGCATGGCCCGACCCACTTGGCGGCTGCACAAAGCCCCCCGGCGGATATAAGAGCATATGCTCGCCGGTGGTATGCCACAGGCATCTTTCGTCAAAATAGAACCCGGTGGTCACGAAGCGCCCCTTTTTCTGGCCGCCGACCCGGTTGCGCCGGGTCCTGCGGGAATTCCCCTGCAAAGCGCGCGAAATCCGGCGCAATTTGGTCACAAAGGTCTGGGAAAACCGTCCCTCAGGTCAATAGTGCAATTGAACCCCGGGGAGCCCCATGTCCGCACGCGCGACACTCGCATTTCTGGCCGCCCTGTGCGCGGCAGGCCCGGCCTTTGCCGAAGACCGCGTCACTCTGGGCTGGGGGCGGCTGTTCACCAATGACGCGCTTGGCGACGGTCAGGACCGCTGGCGCACCGGGTCCTATGCGGTCAGCCGCCTGTCGGGGCCGCGCTGGTCGGGCGATCTGCCGCCGACCTTCGGCAGCATTCTGGAATACCGGTTCAGCGCCGAAACCATCGCCCCGGCCAATCTGGTGACCGGCGCGCCGGATGATCGGCGCTATGCCGGGGCCCTGTCCTTCGGGGCGGCAAGCTATGCCGACCTGCAAGGCTTTGACGCCATGATCGGGGCGGGCTTTACCGCCATCGGACCCAGCACCGGCCTGGGGCAGTTCCAGTCCCTCGCGCACCAGATCTTCGGCCTTGCCCAGCCCGGCGTGCTGGACGATCAGATCCCCGATCAGATCGCGCTGTACGGCACGGCAGAGGTGGCCCGCCCCGTGACGCTTGGCACCAATCTGGCCTTCCGCCCCTTTGTCGCCGCCCAGATCGGGGCCGAAGACCTGCTGCGCCTGGGGGGCGATGTGATCCTTGGCCGCCTTGGCCAGAAGGACCTGCTGCTGCGCGACACAGCGACCGGGCAGTTGTACCGTGGGATCAAGGGTGATCCCGATCCGCAGGTCAGCCTCGTGCTGGGCGGCGACATCGCCCGTGTCTTCGACAGCGCCTTTCTGCCAGACGGCGGGTCCGTGACCATGACGCCGAACCGACAGCGTCTGCGCGCCGGGCTTTTGGTGCAGGGTCAATCCGTCTCGGTGTTTTCGGGTCTGACTTATCTTGGTCGCGAATTCGACACCCAGCCTGAGGGTCAGGTTCTGGGATCGCTGACGGTGTCGCTGAACTTCTGATCCGGGCCGCCGCTTCGGTCACAGTGCTTGCCCTGAGGGTAAAACCGCCAGCTCTGTGCTGCTTTGCCACAACTGTGGCCAAAATGTCATTGCCCTGATTCGCCAACACTGTTAACGTTTCATCAATAATAAGAAACGAGCAGGCAAATACGGTCATGAAGACGGGCTTTCAGGGCACGTTCGTCATATCCTGGACACAGACAGAAGTTGACGGGCTGCAGGGCCCCTCTTTGGACGTGCTTCGCGTCGGCGCCTCTTGGCGTTGGAGCGGTGCGGCTGTGCGGGTAGACGGACCACAGAATGTTCTCATTCTGAATGGGGCGGAAGAGATCGCCGAAGTGCGCCGCAGGGCCGCGCATATGGTGCGCCGTCTGGTCGGCTTGGCGGTGGCGCCGGGCCGGATCGGGCCAGGGGCTGCCCCCGAGGACGATCCCCTTCTTGCCGATCAAAGCTTTGTGGTGACGGACGGGCGCCAAAGCTATGTGCTGACCATCATCCCCGTCCCCGACACCGGCGCGCGTCTGTTGATGGTGGTGGGCGAGGTGCCCCCCGCTGACAACGATCTGTGGGTGGTGCGCACGTCATTTGGCGAATCCGCCGCCCCCTTGGGGGCGCGGCAGGCGGGCGGGGTGATCTGTTTCACCCCCGACACCCGGATCCTGACCCTTGACGGCCCGGTTCCGGTGCAGGGCCTGCGTCCGGGCGACCGGGTTCTGACCCGCGACAACGGCGCGCAGGAAATCCTGTGGACCGGGCACCGCCGCATGTCCGGCGCGCGGCTTTATGCCATGCCGCATCTGCGTCCGATCCGGTTTCGCGCCGGTGCCCTGGGCTCGGGCCGCCCAGATCAGGACCTGCTTGTCAGCCCGCAGCACCGCATGCTCTTGCGCGGGAACGCCGCCCGCGCCCTGTTCAACACCGACGAGGTTCTGGCCACCGCCGAGGATCTGGTCAACGATCTGTCAATCACCGTGGACCATGACCTGCGCGAGGTGACCTATATTCACCTGCTGCTGGAGCGTCACAATATCCTGTGGGCCAACGGAATGGAGACCGAAAGCTTTCACCCCTCCAACACGGCACTCGACACCATCGAAGACGGCCAACGCGCCGGCCTCTTGGCGCTGCTGCCCTATGCGGCCGATAATCCGCATGCTTACGGCGACTATGCGCGGCGCAACCTGTCGTCGCCGGAAACCGCGATCCTGCGCCACGAAATGGCCGCCTGACGGGCTGTTGACACGGCGGTTCGCCCCTGTATAAGCCGCCCCACGGGTCCCGGAAGCAATTCCGGGGCTTTTCATTGGTGTTGGTGGCCCCCGCAAGGGGTAGCCTGTCGGATCGCAAGGTCAAAGGACAACGCCCTTCATGGCTCTCAGGCCCCAAAAGTGGTTTTCCGCCTTTGGATCAGCCGAAAGAGTGACATTCAACGAAGGAGATCAGCCGTGACAAAACGCACGTCTGCCAAGTACAAGATTGACCGCCGCATGGGCGAAAACATCTGGGGCCGTCCGAAGTCCCCGGTGAACAAGCGCGAATACGGCCCCGGCCAGCACGGCCAGCGCCGCAAGAACAAGCTGTCCGACTTCGGCACGCAACTGCGCGCCAAGCAGAAGCTGAAGGGTTACTACGGTGACCTGACCGAAAAGCAGTTCCGGAAGATTTACGGCGAGGCCGAGCGCGTCAAGGGTGACACCGGCGAAATGCTGGTGGGTCTGTTGGAGCGTCGTCTGGACGCGGTCGTGTACCGCGCCAAGTTCGTGCCGACGATCTTCGCCGCTCGCCAGTTCGTGAACCATGGCCACGTCACCGTGAACGGCAAGCGCGTCAACATCGCCTCTTACAAGGTTTCCGAAGGCGACATCATCGAAGTGCGCCAGAAGTCCAAGCAGATGGCGCTGATCATGGAAGCGATTGCCCTGACCGAACGCGACGTGCCCGATTATCTGGAAGTTGACCACAACAAGATGACCGCCAAGTTCATCCGCCAGCCCGCGCTGTCGGACGTGCCCTATCCGGTCGTCATGGAACCGAACCTGGTCGTGGAATACTACGCCAAGAACTGATCCTGCCCCCGAACGGCAGACGGGGGCCCGCCAGTCACTGGCGGGCCTTTTGTTTTCGCCCCCATTCAAACGGAGTGCCTCGATGTCCAACCAGAACCCCTACGAACGCCGGTTTGAACGCACCCTTTTCGCCTCGCGTTGGCTGATGG
>JANMJC010000232.1:0-3670 GCA_031371185.1 Paracoccaceae bacterium
GGCTTTCGGCGGAAATCGTGCATGTCCTGATGCTGATGGGGCACGGCGACGATCTGGTGATCTGTGACGTGAACCATCCCGCCGCCACGATTGCCAGACAGACCACCCATGGCCGCCTGATCGACATGGCCGGATGCGACTTGCCACAGGCCGCCCGCGCGATCCTGTCGCTGATGCCGCTGGACAGCTTTGTTGCGGCCCCGGTGGCGCGGATGCAGGTGGTGGGCGACCCGGACGGGCAGGTGCCGATCTTTGCGCGGATGCAATCCGTGGTCGACCGCGCCGAGGGCCGCCCGATCCAGATCGAAGCGCTGGAGCGGTTTGCCTTCTACGAGGCCGCCAAACGGGCCTTTGCCATCATCCGCACCGCCGATTCCGGGCCCTATGGCTGCTTCATCCTGAAAAAGGGCGTGGTTGATCTGCCGCCTTTGTAAGGCAGCACCCCGTCAAGCCAACCCCAGCACCCCGCGCAGATGGGTCAGCGCGATCTGCACCCCGGCTTCGCCCATCGGAGCCGTGGCCTGCGCCGCGTCTTCGGTGTACCAATGGCCGCCGCGCGCCGCCTGTGCTTGCGCCACCGTTTTCGGGGCCAGCGCCAGCATCAGCGCCGTCTCGCCCTTGCCCGCGTGGTCAAAGGGAAAGTCGGTGCCTTTGGGAAACAGCGGGTGGATGCGGATCCAGTTGAACGGATCGGCCCCCTGCGCCTGATCGGCATAGTAATCCCGCATCGCGCGGTCGCCCCACCAGCCCGCGCCGCGTGTGGTTTCCAGAAACCGGAAGATCGCGTTGCGCGCCGCCAGACGAAAGGCCAGATCGGTCGGCATCCCCTGATCATACCCCTCGGTCTGATGGTGAATGACGCCGTGGATGTTACGAAACCCCGCCTTCAGCAGGGCGGTGAACAGGCCTTCGGCAAAGCCCAGCAGGGCCTGCGCGTCGATGTGCAGGGTCGCCATGGTCTCGGGCCCCGCCACCGCATGCGAGGCGGAACCATAGGCAAAGGGCGGCAGAACCACGATCTCATCGCCAAGCCGCGCCAGCGTCTCGGTCACTGCCAGCAGATCCACCCCGGCGGGCAGATGCTGGCCATGATATTCCATCACCCCGATCGGCAGGACAACCGGCCGGTGATCGGCAATCGCCCTGGCCAGCTCTTCGGGGCGCATCCGGGAAAATTCCACCGCTTCACTCCATATTCGTGTGACGGGCGCGCATCGCCTCGGGGCCCTGGTTCAGGATCCGGGCCAGCCGCAGCACCATGACCTCGAAGACCAGAAACATCGCCCCTTCGAACAGCGACCCCATCGGCAGGGTCGAGGTGCCACCCTGATCGCGCGCCATGGTCTGCGCGGGCAGCACCAACACCTGATCGGCCCGAAGCGGGCTGGGGCTGTCCGGCTCGGCGGTGACCATCAGCACCCTTGCGCCCGCCGCCTGCGCCACCGTCATCAGCGCGCTGACGGTCGCAAGTTCCCCGGGGCCCGCCGCGCACAGGAACACATCGCCGGGCCCCAAAGGCATCGCCGTCATGTCGCCCTGCATCGCGACCCTCAGCCCCAGATGGTGCAACCGCATCACCAAGGCGCGAAGCATCAGCCCCTCGCGCCCGCAGCCATGGGCCAGAATGCAGCGCGCCTCGGCAAGGGTCTGACAGGCGCTTTCAACCGCCGCCTCGTCCAGCCCAAGGGCCACGCCCTCCAACTCCCGCAGGGCCGCCACAACGGGGTTCACGGCACGTCCAATTCATGCGCGATGTCGCGTGTCTGGGTGTAAAGCCGTTTCCACAGCGGGTATTGCCGGGCATAGGCGGGCACCGGCTGGGGCGTGATCCGGGACGCCGGCGGGTTCCATCTGGCCATGTCGTCCGGGGCCGCTGCCCCGATGGCCAGGGCTGCCAGAAAGGCGTTGCCAAGGCTGGCCCCGACCGATTGCTGCGAGATGATCTGTTCGCGCCCGGCAAAATCCGAGGTCGCCTGCATCCAGACCGGGTTCCTGACCCCGCCGCCCACCGCCATGATCCGATCGGGTGAGACGCCAAGTTCGGCATAGGTTTCAAGCACATGGGCTGTGCCTGCCGCGATCCCCTCCAGCACCGCGCGGTACAGATCGCCGCGCTGATGGGTCAGGTTCAGCCCAAAGAACGCGCCCTTGGCCCGCGGGTCGTGCAGCGGCGTACGCTCGCCGCTGAAATAAGGCAGGCACAGCAGGCCGCGCGCACCCTTCGGGCTGGCCTCGGCCTCGCTGCACATCTGTGCAAAGGCCTGATCCGGGGACAGTTCCCGCGCCATCTGATCGCGGAACCAATGTGTCAGCGTGCCCGAAGTCGCGAGCCCCGCCATCGAGGCATGGCTCCCCTGAAACAACCAGGGCGCAGACCACAGCCGGGCGTCGCGGATCGGACGATCCACCACCTGAATGATGAAAATGGTGGAGCCGTACATCAACATCATCTGACCGGGTTGCGCCACGCCGACCGAAACCGCCTCGGCCGCGGCGTCGATCGTCCCACAGGTCACCGGCGTGCCCACCGCGAGCCCGGTTTCGCGCGCCGCCTGCGCGGTCACATGGCCCGCAATTTCCGTGGACCACATCAGGCGCGGCAGCTTGGACAGGGGCAGGATGTCGGGGGACAGTGCATCGGTCCAATTCTGCGCCACCACATCGTAAAGGGGCGAGAAATTCGCCGCCGTATAGTGGTCGATCACGCTCTCTCCGGTCAGCCGATAGGTCAGATACGAGGTCGCGCCCAGGATCATGTGGGTCTGCGCATAGACCTCGGGCTCGGCCTGTTTCAGCCACAGGATCTTGGGTCCGACCGACTGCGAGGTCAGGGCGTTGCCGCAACGCGCCAGA
The DNA here is from genome assembly GCA_031371185.1 of Paracoccaceae bacterium. Classification (GTDB taxonomy): domain Bacteria; phylum Pseudomonadota; class Alphaproteobacteria; order Rhodobacterales; family Rhodobacteraceae; genus CAIYZT01. The sequence continues at coordinate 2,854 of JANMJC010000232.1, forward strand.
ATGCGGTCCTGCCCGATCGCGGCGTTCAGCACGGAAATCTGCGCGCTGGCGCGGGTATCGACACCGTACAACACGCCGTTGCGCAGGGGCCGCCCCCCGGCATCCACCGGCAACATGCAGGGTCCGATGGCCGAGGTGGCAATCGCGGCAATCTCTTCAGGTCTTGCCTTCGCTTCGGCCAGCAAAGCCTTGGTAATGAACACGAAATCGCCCCACCAATCCTGGTCCGCGCGATGCTCGGCCCAGCCGGCGCGCGGCACCAGCATCTTGTGGGCGCGCGCCGCCGAGGCGCGGATCGCGCCGTGCTGGTCCACCAACACGCCCTTGGATTCAAAGGTCCCGATATCGACGCCCAGAAACAGCATCCTACCCCCGATCCAAATTCATGTTCGCGGGGATCCGCGCCAACGCCGTCTGCATCAGGGTCACCAGCCCCGCCAGATCGCCCAGATCGCAACATTCCAGCGCGGTGTGCGAATGGCGCATCGGAAAGCCGATATCCAGCGCGGCCACACCTTGCCCGACCAGTTGCACATAGGACAGGTCGGTCAGCACCCCGACCTGAGCCGAGCGTTGCAGGGTCAGACCGGCGGCATCGGCCGCGTCTTCCATCAGGCGCACCATGGCGGGATGCGGGATCACCCCGTTCAGGGTGCCGCGCCCGTGAAAGGAATAGAGGCTCATTCCCGGGCCCCCGCCCAACACCATCTCGCCCCGGTCGGCCATGTCGGGGGTGTCGGTGGCCAGCATCAGGTCGATCTGCCAGGCGATATCGGGGTGCAGGACCTGGGCCGCCACCTGCGCGCCGCGCAGGTTG
>JANMJC010000269.1:0-1713 GCA_031371185.1 Paracoccaceae bacterium
GTGCTGGTAGAGCCGTTCCTGCTACTGGCCTTCCTGTGCCTGCCGGTCATCCCGAATCTGAAGATCACCGACTTCGGGATGGTCGATGTGGACCGGTTCGTGGTGATGCCCTGAAACGCCCCCCCACCCCATCCCTCCCCACGAGGGGGAGGGGGGGCGCCCGGATCGGGACGTTTTGCGAGGGGTTTGGCGGCCGGGGTTGGGCAATTGTCGGGCGTGTCCGAAACTTCCTGTTTGCTTGCCAGATTTGATTTAGATCTAATTTGGCCGCGCCTGCCTGCCCCCGGCAGGCGCGATCCCGCGCCCGCCCGGCCCGGCGCGCCCGAATTCCTGACGGGCCGCGCCTGCCGCGCCTCCTTGGCCTGCGGCGGTCCGACCGTGGCCAAAGGACCGAAAACGCTTTCCCTGAGCGTTGTCAGATCGGTCCGCGAAGCAGGGTGATCAAGGGAGCTTGTCCAGGATGGCCGACACGCGCGTCGGCCGGGCCCGCGCGCGTGTCGGGGTGTCCCCCGACCTACGGGGACAGCGTGGGTGAACCCCAGACCTGCGGGTCAGCGGCCTCTGGTGAAGCCGTCCCCCTTGCGCATCATCCGTACGCGCAGGGCAACGGCGGCATAGGCGGCAAAGCCTGCGGGGTCGCGCAGGGCGAGGGCTGCGAGGTTGGCCAGGGGCAGGGGGGGCTTGGCCTCGTGCTTGAGCAGTGCAGGGTACAGGCGGGCCAGTTCGCGCACTCCGGCGTCTTGACGGGCACGGACGCGGGTCAGGGGGGCAAAGCCTTCGATCATCGGCCAGAGGTAGGTCTGCGGCAGGTGCAGGCGTTCGGCGGGGGCGAACTGCAGGCGCACGAAGGTGTCGTCCGAGATGATCTGGGGGAAAGCATTCCATCGGACGCGGCCGGCGGCATTCACCGCGAACAGGCCATAACCCGGGGCACCTGACCGGGCAAAGGGCAGCTTCTGCCAGAACCGGGCATAGGCCCGGGTGAAGGCCGAGGCGGCGCGCGGGATGATCGCGGTGCCGGTGGCATAAAGCGGGCGGTCGGGGGCAAGGGCCGCAGCAAGGGCCGCGATCAGGTCGGGTGCGACCACCACATCGGCGTCAAGATAGACACGGATGGGGTGGCCGGCAGCGGCATCGCCGACGTTCAGGGCCAGGGGTTTGGAGCCGGTGGCAAGGTCAAGGACGGTCAGCCTCCAGCCCCGCGCCGTGGCGATGTCGGCAAAGCCCCGTGCGACATCGGCCGTGGCGTCGCGGCACCCGTTGGCCACGACGATGACCTCGGCCCCGGGAGCCGGACCGCCGAACAGGGCGTCAAGGCAGGGGCCGATGTAAGCCGCCTCGTTGGAAGCGGGGATGATGACGGAAAGCATCAGGGGCGGCCTTCCTTGGGCGGGGCGTGGAGGCGGCTGGCGGCGGCGGTGTCCCTGCCCCTGCGTCCGGGCGGGGCTGACGGAGTGCCAAGGCGGGGGCCGATACGGGCGGGGGTGATGACGGTGAGCATCAGGTGCGGCCTTTCGGGGGCGCTTCGTGGAGGCGGCTGGCTCGGTCGGTGTCCCGGGCCCTGCGCCCGGGCGGGGCCGACGGGGTGCCACGGCGGGGGCTGTTTTGGGGGGGGGTGGTCGCCGGGGTGATGGCTGAAAACCTCGGGCGCGGCCGGGATGCACTGCGGCGCGACCTCAGCATGTGCCGCAGCGGGACGCGAGCGCTTTCCAG
>JANMJC010000297.1:0-6105 GCA_031371185.1 Paracoccaceae bacterium
ACCGTCGTCATGGAGCCCGTCACCAGCCCCCAGGTGCGGTCGATCAGGCTTGCCAGCGGTGCCAACGCGTTGGTCGTGCACGAGGCGTTCGACACGATGCGCTGGCCCCGCAGCCCCGCCTCATTCGCGCCCAGCACAACCGTGAACTCCGCCCCCTGCGAGGGCCCCGAGATCAGAACCCGCTTTGCGCCGCCCCGCAGACCGCGCCCGGCCACTTCGGGGCTGTCGGCGCGCCCGGTACATTCCAGAACCAGATCGATGCACGCCAGATCGGCCTGCGACAGATCGGCAACCCGCGACAGGCTCAGGGTCCTGCCATCAACGGCCAACCCGGATTCGGTCAGGCTGACGCTCCCCTTCCAGGGTCCGAAAACGCTGTCGAATTCGAACAGATAGGCGCACATGTCAGCCGCCGCGATGTCGTTGATCGCGACAATGTCCAGCCCATGCCACCGCGCGGGGTCCTGCAACCAGGCCCGCAGAACCGACCGGCCGATCCGCCCGAATCCATTGATCAGCACCCGCATGGCCGGTCTCCTCCGTTACCCGGTCAGGTTTGATCAAATCGAGGCAAAGGGCAATCCCAAAGCATGTTTGACGCCGGGGCCCGATCGCCCGGCCTCAGACCGCAACCTCGGTGCCCATCCCCCGTTCGCGTGCGCGCTGCACCGCCACCGCCGCGACGGCCAGGTCCTGCAAGCCCACGCCGGTGCCATCGAACACCGTCACTTCTGCCGGGCCGCTGCGCCCCTTGTGCCGCCCGATGATCACCTCGCCCAGGGGGGTGATACCGGCGGCCCGCGCCAACCCCGCCGCCACGGCATGCTGGGCCTCTCCGATCAGGATGGACTGCGCCACTTCGTCGGTGAACAGGGTGGCCCGCGCAATCAGGGCAGTCTCGACCTCTTGTTTTCCGATCGTGTCGGTGCCCATGCAGGCCAGATGGGTGCCGGGGGCCACATGGGCGGCCATCAGGCTTGCGGCGGGCGAGGAGGTTATGGTGATGATCACCTGAGCCTCGATCATCCGCGCCAAAGGCACCGCTTCGAAGGGCAAGCCCAGCCCGGCGGCGATGGCCCCAAGGGCGGGCAACATCTCGGGATGCAGGTTCCAGGCGATGACCTTGTCAAACCGCCGCACCCGGGCCGCCGCGCGCAGCTGGAACCCCGCCTGATGCCCGGCCCCGACGATGCCCAGCACCCGCGCATCGGGCCGCGCCAGCCGGGCAATCGACAGTGCCGACGCTGCCGCCGTGCGCAGCGCGGTCAAGAGATTGCCCCCCACCATCGCCGTGGGCCGCCCGGTTTCAGGGTCGAACAAAAAGACCGAGGACTGGTGGTTGATCAGACCCTTGGCGCCATTGCCGGGAAAATACCCGCCCGCCTTGACTCCCAACTGTCCGCCCGCCCGGTCCAGCCCGGACTTGAAACCATACTGCCGCCCCTCGCCCAAAGCCTCGCGCACCACGGGAAAATTATGGGCCTCGCCGCGCGCCATGGCCGCAAAACAGGCCCCGACCGCCGCAAAGGCATCTTGCGGCGACACAAGGTCGGCAATCAGCGCCTCGGGTATGATCAGCATCGCCGTTCACCTTCATCTTGATCCAAATATCCCCGGGGTTCGGGGGCGGGCCCCCGACTTTACTGTTCAATAGGCCTTTCCCCGGGCCGAAACCGGCCAGACCACCTCGACCACCCCGCCCCGCACACCGACGTACCAGTCATGCACATTGCAGGTCGGGTCGCAGTGCCCCGGCACCAGCCGCAGCTTTTCGTTGACCTTCAGCGCGCCCTGCGGATCCTCGACCACGCCATGTTCATCGCTGCACTTGACGTATTTCACATCCGTCCGGCCAAAGACCACCGGCAGCCCGCTGTCCACCGATTGCGCCTTGAGGCCGGCATCGACAATCGCCTTGTCGGCCTTGGCGTGGCTCATCACCGAGGTCAGGATGAACAGCGCGTTTTCCCATTCGCCCTGATCGATGCGATGGCCGTCCTTGTCCAGAATCCGGCCATAGTCGGCATCCATGAAGGCATAGGACCCGCACTGCAATTCGTTGTAAACGCCTGATCTGCCTTCGAAATAGTAACTGCCCGTGCCCGCCCCGCCGACGATGTCACAGTCCAGCCCGACCGCTTTCAACCCCTGCACCGCGTCGCGGACCTGATCCACGGCGATGGCGATCTTGGCCTCGCGGTCGGCGTATTTGTCCATGTGCTGCATGGCACCCTGATAGGCCTGGATGCCGCTGAATTTCAGCCCCGTGGCGGCATCAATTGCCCGTGCAATGGCCACCACGTCCTGCGTGGTCTTGACCCCGCAACGCCCCGCGCCGCAGTCGATCTCGACCAGACATTCCAGCACCGTGCCGTGCCTTTGCGCCGCCGCCGACAGGTCGGCCACGTTTTCGATCTGATCGACGCAGACGATCACCCGCGCGCCGCGTTTGGGCAGCCGCGCCAGCCGGTCGATCTTGGCCGGGTCGCGCACCTGATTGGACACCAGCACGTCCTTGATGCCGCCGCGCACGAAAACCTCGGCTTCGGACACCTTCTGGCAGCACACCCCGCAGGACCCGCCCAGACGTTCCTGCAACAGCGCGACATCGACCGATTTGTGCATCTTGCCGTGAATGCGGTGGCGCATGCCCATGTCGCGGGCGATCTTGCCCATCTTGACGATGTTGCGATCCAACGCGTCCAGATCCAGCACCAGACAGGGGGTCTGGATGTCTGCTTCCAGCATTCCGGGCAGGGCCGGAATGTCATATCCCACCTCAAGCCCTTCAAAAGACACGGGTTTGTTCATGATATCTCCCTCAGCCCTGCATCCAGGGCAGTTTGTCCAGATCGACGTTGCCGCCGGTGATGATGACGCCGACGCGCTTGCCGGCAAAGACCTTCGGGTTGCGCAGGATCGTGGCCAGAGGCACGGCGCTTGACGGCTCCATCACGATCTTCATGCGCTTCCAGATCATCTTCATCGCGTCAATGATCTCGTCCTCTTCCGCCGTCAGAATGTCGCTGACGTGGCGTTGCACGAAATGCCAGGTCAGCTCTTTCAGCGGTACTTTCAGCCCGTCCGCCACGGTTTCGGGCGCGTCGTCGGCTATGATATGGCCCGCGCGAAACGACCGCGCCGCGTCGTCGGCCTGCCTGGGCTCGGCGGCATAGATTTTCACCTGCGGCGCGATGGTCGACAGCGTCAGGCAAGTGCCCGAAATCATGCCGCCGCCGCCGATGGGCGCAATCACGATGTCCAGCCCCGGCACCTGTTCGTCCAACTCGCGTGAGCAGGTGGCCTGCCCCGCAATGACGCGCGGATCGTTATAGGGATGCACGAATTCCGCCCCGGTCTCGGCCACCACCTGGGCGAAGACCGCCTCTCGGCTGGAGGTAGAGGGCTCACATTCCACCACGCGCCCGCCATAGCCGCGGACGGCATCCTTCTTGGCCTGCGGGGCGGTGCGCGGCATCACCACGGTGCAGGGAATGCCCCGTCGCCCGGCGGCATAGGCCAAAGACAGCCCGTGATTGCCGCTGGAATGGGTGGCGACACCGCGTGCAGCCTGCGCGTCTGACAGCCCGAAGACCGCGTTCGACGCGCCCCGTACCTTGAAAGCCGCCGCCTTCTGGAAGTTCTCGCATTTGAAATGCAGATCAGCCCCGGTCAGCGCGTTCAGATAGGTCGAGGTCAGAACCGGGGTGCGGTGGATGTAGGGGGCGATGCGGCCTGCGGCAGTTTCGACATCGGCATAGGTGGGAATATCCATCGGGTCCTCAGGCGGCTTGGCGGGTCGCAAGCGCGCCCGAGTTGCGGTAATACTCCTGGGCTGCGGCCACGCCCGAACCCAGTGTCACCGGCCAGCCCAGATCGGCCATGCACATTTCCACCGTGGCCAGACCCGCCAACGCCAGCACATCGGTCAGCATGCCGACATGGCCGATGCGAAACACGCGGCCCGCAACCTCGCCCAGACCGACGCCAAAAGCCACGCCATATTTGCTGGCGGCCAGTTGCACCAGATCGGTGCCGTTGCAGCCATCGGGGACCATGATCGCGGTGACGGTATCGGAATACAGATCGGGTGTTGCGGCACAGGGTTTCAACCCCCAGGCGGCAATCGCGGCCCGGATTCCGCTGGCGACGCGGTGATGGCGGGCAAAGACCGCGTCCATCCCCTCCTCCTCCAGCATCGTGATGGCCGTCGCCAGCCCGGCGATCAGGCCAACGGGCGGCGTATAGGGAAAGCCGCCCGCCGCATTGGTGCGGATCTGGTCAGCGAAATCGAAGAAGGTGCGCGGCAGCCGGGCGGAGTCCATGGCCGCCAGCGCCTTGGGCGAGACGCCCAGAATGGCCAGACCGGCGGGCAGCATGAAGCCCTTCTGACTGCCCGCAACGGCGATATCCACTCCCCAGCCGTCAAAATCGAACGGCATCGAGGCGATCGACGACACCCCATCGACCAACAGCAGGGCCGGGTGTCCGGCCGCATCCATCGCCGACCGGATCCCGGCGATGTTCGAGACAACCCCGGTGGCGGTTTCGTTGTGGGTGGCCAGCACCGCCTTGATGTGATGGTCGCGGTCGGCCTTCAGCGCCCGTTCGATCCGCTCAAGCGGCGCGCCCTGCCCCCAGGGCGTTTCAAGGATTTCCACGTTCAGACGGTGGCGCTGACACATGTCGATCCAGCGGTGGCTGAACATGCCGAACCGCGCCGCCAGAACCGTGTCCCCCGGCGAAAGGGTGTTGGAAATCCCCGCCTCCCAACCGCCCGTGCCGGTGGTGGGCAGAAGGAACACCTCTCCGCCCGTCATCTTCAGCACCCTTTTCACCCCGGCGACCGCGGGCCGGAACAGTTTGGCAAAGGCGGGTGAGCGGTGGTCGAGCGTTGGAATATCGCAGGCCTTGCGCAGGGCTTCGGGCATGTTGGTGGGGCCGGGAATGAAGACGGGGTTCTGCGATGACATCGGCGCGGGCTCCTGTAAGCGGTGCCGTCAGGATAGGCGCGCCCTTCGCGCGCTGCAATTTTTTCGGAAATGTTTTTCGCCTGATGAAAAATGTGATTAAGTGATGCGATATCAGGGCTTAAGGCTTTTTCAGGGGCCAAAGGGGGAAAGATGGCACAGGAAACTCGGGCGCGCGGGCGGCCCAAGGCGTTTGATGACAAGACCGAACAGAACACGGTGCAGGCACTGGACCGGGCCTTGGGGCTGCTGGAGATTCTGGCGGCAAGCCCGGGGCTGACGCTGTCGGAACTGGCGCTGCGCAGTGAACAGGCGGTGGCCACGGTTTACCGCGCCCTTGTCACCCTGCAGGGGCGCGGCATGGTGGAAATCGAAGAGCCGGGTCAGATCTGGCACATCGGTGGCGGGGCGTTTCGCATCGGGTCGGCCTTTCTGCGCCGCACCAAGGTGGTCGAGCGCGCGCGCGGTGTGATGGAGGGCCTGATGCGCGAAACGGGAGAGACCGCCAATCTGGGCGTCGAGGTGGGCGATCAGGTGATGTTTCTGGCGCAGGTCGAAACCCACGAGGCCCTTCGCGCCTTCTTTCCGCCGGGCACTTTGGGGCCGATGCATGTCTCGGGCATCGGCAAAGCATTGCTCGCGTGGTATAGCCCTGAAAAGGTTGATGGAATTCTGGCGCGGCGCGGATTGGCCAAATTCACCACCCTGTCCTTGACCCGGCCCGAAAGCCTGTTGCGCGATCTGGCCCGCACGCGCGAGCGCGGCTTTGCCATCGACGATCAGGAACGGGCCGAGGGAATGCGCTGTGTCGCGGCCCCGATCTTCAACAGCTTTGCCGAGCCGGTGGCCGGGCTGTCGGTGTCGGGCCCGGCGTTTCGCATGGGGCTGTCCGATGCGATGCGCTTTGGCGGCGTGGTGCGCACTGCGGCCGACCGGGTGACCGAGGCAGTGGGCGGCGTACGACCATAAAGCGAGATGGGCCTTCATGGAAACGACCTACCCTATTTCGACCCTTTCAACCTGCGCAACGAAAGGGCGATGCCCGCCCGAGTGGGGGCGGACCCTTCTCGGCGATTGCACGGGCAACGCCTGCCCGGGCAACGGGGCATTGCCCGGGCAGGCGCAGCGCTTGTTC
>JANMJC010000329.1:0-14152 GCA_031371185.1 Paracoccaceae bacterium
CCTTGTACAGTTTCAGCCGCACCGTGCCGGTCACATGATCCTGTGATTTGTCGATCAGGGCCTGCAGCATTTCCCGCTCGGGACTGAACCAGAAGCCGTTGTAGATCAGTTCGGCATAGCGCGGCATGATGCTGTCTTTCAGGTGGCCCGATCCCGCATCCAGCGTGATCTGCTCGATGCCCCGGTGCGCCTCCAGCAGGATCGTGCCGCCGGGAGTCTCGTAGACTCCGCGTGATTTCATTCCGACAAAGCGGTTTTCCACCAGATCCAGCACGCCCACGCCATGCCGCGCACCGATCTCGTTCAGCGCGGTCAGCAGGGTTGCGGGCGACATCGCGACGCCGTTGATCGCCACCGCATCACCGCGCTCGAAGGAGACTTCAACCATCTCGGCCTTGTCGGGCGCCTGTTCCACCGGAACCACGCGCTGATAGACGTATTCCGGTGCTTCCTCGGCCGGGTTTTCCAGAACCTTGCCCTCGGACGAGGTATGCAGCAGGTTCGCATCGACCGAAAACGGCGCTTCGCCGCGCTTGTCCTTGGCGATCGGGATCTGGTTTGCCTCGGCATAGGCCAGAAGCTGGGTGCGCGATTGCAGCGACCATTCGCGCCACGGCGCAATCACCCGCAGATGGGGGTTCAGCGCCAGGGCCGACAGTTCGAACCGCACCTGATCGTTGCCCTTGCCGGTGGCGCCATGCGCCACGGCATCCGCCCCGGTTTCAGCGGCGATTTCCACCAGCCGCTTGGCGATCAGCGGGCGCGCGATCGACGTGCCCAGCAGGTACAGCCCTTCGTACAAGGCATTGGCGCGGAACATCGGGAACACGAAATCGCGGACGAATTCCTCGCGCACATCCTCGATGTGGATGTTTTCGGGCTTGATGCCCAGCAGCACGGCCTTGGCCCGCGCGGGTTCCAACTCTTCGCCCTGACCCAGATCGGCGGTAAAGGTGATGACCTCGCAGCCATATTCGTTCTGCAGCCATTTCAGGATGATCGAGGTGTCCAGCCCGCCGGAATAGGCAAGGACGACTTTCTTTGGCTTGGTCATGGGCTGGCCTCCGCAGGGTTTGCGAGGCGATTAACGGGAAATGGCGCCAAGAGCAAGGGAAGGGCGGTTGACAGGATCGGCGCGCGCAGAGTCTGATGGGGCAGGTCGCAATCAGGGAGACAACGATGAAGGGCTGGCAGATTTTCCTGCATTCCGTTCGGCAGGTGACCGGGAATTTCGAAGCCGCGCTGAAGGTTTCGTTGATCCCGATGCTGATACAATCCGCCGTCAGCCTGATGCTGCTGGGCGGTTCCGTGCGGATGGACCGAAGCGGCATGATGGAGAACCCCGGCATGGCGGCCGGTTTCGGCGCGGCGGCTCTGGTGGTGATGGTTGTTGTGGTCGTCACCAGCATCTGGATCGCGGTGAACTGGCATCGCTACGTTCTTCTGGGCGAGACCCCGACAAGCTATGTCCCGGCCTTTCCGGGCGACAAGATCAAGGCCTACTTCCTGCGCACGTTGGGGATCATCGGGGTCATGGTGCTGGCGGTTCTGGTTCTGGGCGCGGGGGGCGGGGCCATTGCTGCGGGTGCCTACCGGATCGGCGGACAGGGTCCGGCCCTGATCGTCATGGCGGTCCTTGTATGGCTGCCCCTGACACTGGTCGGTTTTCGGCTGTCGGCCGCGCTGCCGGGTGCGGCCCTTGGGGAAAGCTCGGTGTTTCTGTCGGGCTGGAACGCCACGAAAGAGGCCAATGGCGATATCGCGGTTCTGGCGGTCATTTCGGTCGTGGCGAACCTGGCGATTGCCTGGGTCGGCACCGTGTTATCCGGCATTCCGGTGCTGGGGGTCGGCATCGGATTCCTGACCGAATGGCTGGTGACCCTGGTGGGCCTGTCTATTCTGACCACGCTTTATGGCCACTATGTCGAGGGGCGGGCCCTGTCATGATCGCGGGTTCGCCCTTGGGGGCTGCCGGAAGGCGCTGAGCGGGGCCTGCACGGGGTTGTGCAACGTTCGCGGCCTGCTGCGGTATCCCGTCGGTAACGGCGCGGGCAACCACCGCAGGGATTTTCTTTGGATGCTCTGGTTCGGACGGGGCGGTACCCCCGTTCTGGCCGCCCCCCGACCCTGAAAGTTTGGCAGAACGCCCGATCAGGTCAGGCTGATTGCGCCAGGCCGCGTCCGGCATCGAAAGCACACTTTGACGCCTCATAGGCGTCAATGACGGCTGCAAGATCAACCTCGACCGAACCGGCGGCCGCAAGACGCTCGGCAATCTGGCACAGGTCGGCCAGCCGCTGAAACCCAAGGTTCAGCGCGCTGCCCTTCAGAAAATGCAGGTCGGATTCCAAGGATTTCGCGCCCTTTGCTGCGTCCAGCCGCGCAATGGCCTCGTCCGCCTCTTCCAGGAACATGGTGGCCACCTCGTCAAAGTCGTCAGCGCCGATTTCATCCCGAAGTTCATTGACGCGCGCCCAGTCAATCATGAAACCCCCCTACGCGCTGAAGCCCAGTCGCCGGATCATCTTGCACGGGTTTCCTTAAGGGAGGGTAACGGCGGTCTGGCAAACCGAACAAGTTTTACAGTTCACCCGCCGTTAATTCCTGTGCGCCAAACCCATGAGGATGAGGAGGATCTACCCTTGGCCATGGCGAAACTGATGACTTCAGGCATGGGGCTGACCCGGGCCGCCGAATCCCGGCAACCGCTTGTGCTGGTCGTGGATGACAGCAAGGCGCAGCGGCGCGTGCTGGCGTTGCAACTGGGTCGTTGGGGTTACCGGGTGGCCGAGGCAAGTTCGGGCGAAGAGGCGATGGCGCTGGTGGCCAGGCAGGATTTTGGCATCATCCTGTCGGACTGGATGATGCCGGGCATGACGGGGCTGGAATTCTGCAAGGCATTCCGGGCCCTTCCGCGCGAAGGTTACAGCTATTTCATCCTTCTGACGTCGAAATCGGAAAAGGCCGAAGTGGCCGACGGGCTGGAAAACGGCGCCGATGATTTCCTGAGCAAACCCGTCAGTTTTGACGAATTGCGCGCGCGTCTTAGGGCCGGAGAGCGTATCTTGTCGATGCAAAGCGAACTGGTCGAAAAGAACCGGATGATCGGGGCGACCCTGGACGAGTTGCAAAAGATCTATGATTCGCTTGACCGGGATCTTGTCGAAGCGCGAAAGCTGCAACAAACCCTGGTCCGCGACCGGTTTCGCGATTACGGGGCCGGAAGGGCCGCACTTCTCTTGCGGCCATCCGGGCATGTCGGCGGCGATCTTGTGGGAAGCTTCCTGATCGACGCCCATCGGCTGGCGGTCTATTCGGTGGATGTCTCGGGGCACGGCGTGGCCTCCGCGATGATGACGGCACGGCTGGCGGGGTTGCTGTCGGGGTCCTCTCCGGATCAGAACATCGCGCTTCGGCAAATGCCCGACGGGTCGCGCGGGTCCTGGCCGCCCGATCAGGTGGCCGCGCGGCTGAACCGGGTCATGCTGGACGACATGCAGGTCGATCAGTACTTCACCATGGCCTATGCCGAGATCGACCTTTCGACCGGGCAGACGGCCCTGGTGCAGGCCGGCCACCCCTATCCTGCGATCCTGCGCGCCGATGGCTGCGCGGAATGTCTGGGTGACGGCGGCATGCCGATCGGGCTGATCGACGCGGCAGATTATTCGCTGACCGAGTTTCGGCTGAACCCGGGGGATCGGCTGGTTCTGGTCTCGGACGGGGTCACGGAATGCCCCGGGCCGGACGGTGCCGATCTGGGGGGCGACGGACTTTTGGCCTTGCTTGCGAAAAACGCCGCCCTTGGCAGTTCAGACCTGCTGGAGGCGTTGATCTGGGATCTTGCGGCCTATTCCGGAACGGATGACTTTCCCGACGACGTTTCCGGCGTGATCTTCGACTATCTGGGACCCTGACCCAGAGCCCGCGACAGCATGGCGCGGTCGCCCGTCGTGCCCAAAAGCGAAAGCGCCTGACGCGTGCCCATCCAGACCGCTTCATGGCCGGTTTCGGTGGGCGGACCCCGGCGCAGAACCGGGCGTGCCAGATAGATCGTGCAGATCTTTTCGGCCCAAAAACCGTAGTCGGGCATGTAGGTAAACCGGCGATAAGCCCCAAAGCGCCGCACATCGGCAATGTGCCAGCCGGTTTCCTCCATCACCTCGCGGTGCAGCGCGGCAATCGGATGCTCGCCCGCGTCGATGCCGCCGCCCGGAAGCTGATACTCGGGCGTGGGTGCCTGCTGAAACGTGGTCAGAATCGCGTCACCCTCCAACAGCACGGCGTAGACCCCCGGCCTGCGCCGATAGCTTTGTCCCGCCTTCACCGCTTCGCCATAGCGCCGCATCGCGTTTCCCCCTTGGACCGCTGGTTGTTCTGCTTATATAGGCCCGTATGCCAAGTCCGGCGCTTTCAGGAAACCCCAATGACGTCGCAGAACATCGCATGGGACGATACCGTCCTGCCCTTTCAGTTGGATGCCTCCGACATCCGCGGCCGGGTGGCGCGGCTGGACGGCGTGCTGGATCAGGTGCTGAAGCAGCACGCCTATCCGCCGCTGATCGAGGCGCTGGTTGCCGAAGCCGCGCTGTTGACCGTGATGATCGGCCAGTCGATCAAGCTGCGCTGGAAGCTGTCGCTGCAGATTCGCGGCAAGGGTCCGGCCCGTCTGATCGCCACCGATTACTATGGCCCGACGGCCGAGGGAGAGCCGGCGCGGGTGCGCGCCTATGCCAGCTATGATGCCGAAACCCTGGATCTTGACGCGGTGCCGTTCAGCCAGATCGGGCAGGGCTATTTCGCCGTGATGATTGATCAGGGCGAAGGCACCGTGCCCTATCAGGGCTTTACGCCGATTGCCGGGGCCTCGCTGTCGTCCTGTGCCGAAACCTACTTTGCCCAGTCCGAACAACTGCCGACCCGCTTTGCACTGACCTTTGGCAAAAGCCAGACGCCGGGCCAGGCGGCGCGCTGGCGGGCGGGTGGGGTGATGCTGCAGCACATGCCGGCCCCGGGCGGTACGCGCGAAGTTGCGGCCGACGCGGGCAGCGGCGAAGGCGGGCTTTTGTCGCATGTCGATATTCTGGCCGGGGTCGAAGGCGAAAACTGGACCCGCGCCAACGCCCTCCTGGACACGGTGGAAGAGCTGGAGCTGATCGGGCCGAATGTGGCGCCGACCGACCTTCTGGTGCGCCTGTTCCACGAGGAAAGCCCCCGGGTGTTTGACGCGCAGGCGGTTAGGTTCGGCTGTTCGTGTTCGGCGGACAAGGTGCGAAACACCATGTCGATCTATTCGCGCAAGGACATCGCCAAGATGACCACCGCTGCGGGGGTGGTGACGGCGGACTGCCAGTTCTGCTCGGCACATTACGAACTGGACCCCGCGACCCTGGGGTTTGATGCCACGAATGCCCCCTCAGAGTGACCGCCTTCGCACGGCATTGCGGCGTCCGGGGGGCGCTTCGTCGGATTTCGATCTGAACCCGGCGGTTGATCTGCCGCCTGGCCGGACCCTGTTCCCTGCGGCGGTTCTGGTGGCGGTCTGGCAAGACCGTCTGATCCTGACCAAGCGTTCCTCGCATCTGAAGCACCACCCCGGTCAGATCGCCTTTCCGGGCGGCAAGGTGGACGCCACAGACGCCAGCCACGAGGCGGCGGCCCTGCGCGAGGCACAGGAAGAGATCGGTCTGGCCCCGGAAAAGGTTGAAATTCTGGGTCGGCTGGCGACGCATGAAACGGTGACCGGATTCGCGATGACCCCGATTCTGGGCCTTGTCAGAGACTTTTTTGACCCAAGTCCCGAAGCGGGCGAGGTTGACGAGGTCTTTACCGTTCCTCTGTCTCATGTCCTGAACCCCGACAATTTCAACATCGAACGCCGGATGTGGCGCGGCGAGTGGCGGCGGTTCTACACCGTGCCCTACGGCCCCTATTACATCTGGGGCGCCACGGCCCGCATTCTGCGCGGTCTGGCAGAGCGGGCGCGATGATGCGGATCAGCGGCGACTGGATCACCCGCCCCGGCACGCAGGCCCTTTGCGCGGCTTTGGCCGCCGGGGGATATCAGGCGCTGTTTGTCGGCGGCTGCGTGCGCAATGCCCTGCTGGGACAGCCCGTTGCCGACATTGACCTGTGCACCGATGCCGTGCCGGAAACCGTCACTGACATTGCAAAAAGGGCTGGTTTCAAGGTGATTCCGACCGGGATTGACCATGGCACCTTGACGGTCGTCGCCGATCATATCCCGCACGAGGTCACGACCTTTCGCCGCGACATTGCCACCGATGGCCGCCGCGCCGTGGTGGCGTTTTCCCGCAGCCTGGCCGAAGACGCCGCGCGCCGTGATCTGACAATCAACGCGCTTTATGCAAAGCCTGACGGATCGGTGATCGACCCCCTGGGCGGTCTGCCCGATCTGCTGGCCGGGCGTGTACGTTTTGTGGGCGACGCCGGTCAGCGCATCCGCGAGGATTTTCTGCGCATCCTGCGGTTCTTTCGCTTCCATGCCTTGTACGCGAACCCCGATGGGGGAATCGATGCCGAGGCGCTGGCAGCCTGTGCGGCCAATCTCGAAGGGTTGGCCGGTCTGTCGGGCGAAAGGGTCGGGCACGAGATTCGCAAACTGCTGGCGGCCCCCGATCCGGCCCCGGCAGTCGCGGCGATGCAGCAATGTGGCGTGCTGACCGCCCTTCTGCCCGGCTCGGATGTCCGGGCCCTCGCGCCGCTGATCCATCTGGAGGCCGGGCTTGCCCCGGACTGGCGGTGTCGGCTTGTGGTTCTGGGGGGGCAGGATGTTGCCGCGCGGCTGAAACTGGGCCGGGCCGAGGCGCGGGCGGTGGCCGCCATGGCCGAAGCGGTGACGCAGCCCGACGGGCCTGCCGCCTTGGGGTTTCGGCTGAAGGAAACGCTTGGAGCAGGGGCGGTTCTGGCGCGTGCGGCGCTGTTGGAAAGCCCGCTGGCGCCGAACTGGGCCGCCGAGGTTGTCCGGGGCGCCAAGGCGCAGTTTCCGGTCAGGGCCGCCGATCTGCCCGATCTGCAGGGCGCGGCCCTGGGCCAGCGGCTTGCGGCGCTGCACGGCCAATGGCTGCGGGGCGGGCTGACCGCGACGAAGGGCGACCTGCTGGCGAGCTAGCCAAAAACCCGGGCGAGCCGGCCAAAAACCAATGTCACCGATACAAGTTTCCGGGTGACAGGCTGGCGATGATCGGCTAAGACCCTTCCAGCAATTCAAGGAGCACAGCATGGACTACGGGATCTTTATTCGTCTGGCCTAGGGCCGACTGATCCCGTTCGGGCGGTCGCATCAGGCAACCGCTGCACTCCTCCGCTGTCATCTGCCAAGAAAATTGGGCTCCTAACATGTTGCGCTTCTTTGAAAACCTTGTTGATCCGTTTCAACCCTATGTCCAGACCGACGCGCCGCCGCGCAAGCTGTGGCCGTTCCTGATCGATTACATCCGCCCGTTCCGCACGGTGTTCTTCTGGACGGCGATCCTGTCGGTCGCGGCGGCGGCGTTTGACGTTGGACTGATCTGGTACGTCGGCCGTCTGGTCGACATTCTGGCACAGGGCAGCCCGACCGAGGTCTGGGCCACTTACAAGGCCGAGATCATCGGGATGGCCTTTGTCATCCTGGTCATCCGACCCATCGTGACCGGGGCCGATGTGGCGCTGTTGCACAACACCATCCTGCCCAATTTTGGCACGATGATGCGCTGGCGGGCCCATTCCCACGTCTTGCGCCAGCCGGTTGGCTGGTTCGAATCCGACTTTGCGGGCCGCATCGCCAACCGCATCATGCAGGCCCCGCCCGCTGCGGGCGAGGCGGTGTTCCAGACCTTCGACGCGGTGGCCTTTGCCGCCACCACGCTGGTGGGGGCCGCGATCATGCTGTTTGATGCCGACAAACGGCTGTTGCTGCCGCTGGTCGTCTGGTTTGCGGCCTATATCGCGTTGATGCGCTGGACCATCCGCCGGGCCGGACCCGCATCCGAGGCCAGCTCCGAGGCGCGCTCGGCCATCACCGGGCGGGTGGTCGATGCCTATTCCAACATCCATTCGGTCAAACTGTTCGCCCATCACGATCAGGAACTGGACTATGGCCGCCAGGCCATCGACAACGCCCGCAGCAAATTCTTTTCGGAAATGCGCATCATCACCAAGATGGATGTGACGCTGACCGTGCTGAACGGGCTGCTGATCTGCTCGGTGACGGCCTGGGCGCTGTATCTGTGGATAAAGGGGCAGGCCTCGGTCGGGACGGTGGCGGCGGCCATGACCCTGGTCTTGCGGCTGAACAACATGACCTACTGGATCATGTGGTCGACGACATCGCTGGTGCAGAATCTGGGCACGCTGCAGGAAGGCATGGAGACGATTACCCAGCCTGTCACGCTGGTCGATGCGCCCGGCGCCAAGCCGCTGGCGTTTTCCAGGGGCGAGATCATTCTGGACGGCATCTCGCACCATTACGGGCGCGGCTTTGGCGGGCTGCAGAACGTCTGCCTGACGATCAAGCCGGGCGAAAAGATTGGCGTCGTGGGCCGGTCGGGGGCGGGGAAGTCGACGCTGGTCAAGCTGATGCTGCGGTTTTACGACACGGAATCCGGCCGCATTCTGGTGGACGGGCAGGACATCGCCAAGGTGACGCAGAACAGCCTGCGGGCCTGCGTCGGAATGGTGCAGCAGGACAGCAGCCTGATGCACCGCTCGGTGCGCGACAACATCCTGTACGGTCGTCCCTTCGCCACTGAGGACGAGATGATCGCCGCCGCGCGCCGCGCGGATGCACATGATTTCATTCTGGGTCTGGAAGATCCCGAAGGCCGCAAGGGTTATGACGCGCATGTCGGCGAACGCGGGGTCAAACTGTCGGGCGGACAGCGGCAGCGTGTGGCGCTGGCCCGGGTGATCCTGAAAGACGCGCCGATCCTGATCCTGGACGAAGCGACAAGCGCGCTGGATTCCGAGGCCGAGGCGACGATTCAGGAGGCGTTGTTCGGCGTGATGCAGGGCAAGACGGTGGTTGCCATCGCCCACCGCCTTTCGACCATCGCGCAGATGGACCGGATCGTGGTGCTGGAGGATGGGCGCATTGCCGAACAGGGCAGCCATGGCGCCCTTCTGGCGCAGAACGGCCTTTACGCCCGCTTCTGGGCGCGTCAATCCGGGGGCTTCATCGGACTGGATGCCTAAATGAGCTTCTCGCCTGTCCTGGGCCCCGAAATTCCGCCCTTCGCCCCGGCCCTCTCGGCACCGCCGGGCAAGGTCTGGCCGTTTTTCCGTTGGGCGCTTGTCGGAGCCTGGAGGGGGATTTTCTGGGCGATCTTCTGGTCGGTGCTGGTCGGCAGCTTCGAGGCGATCTCGGCGACCTTGCTGGGCATCATGATCGACGATCTGGCCAGAACCGAACCCGGGCGGATGTGGCAGGGCATGGGATTTGTCTTTGCGCTGTTCGCCTTTTACTACCTTGTCGCGCGTCCCGTGGTGTTCGGGCTGAACACCGCCGCCGCGTCGATCCGGCTGGAACCGAACCTTTTCCCGCTGATTCTAAGCCGGGTGCACCGCTATACCATCGGGCAGGCGGTGACGTTTTTTGACAATGATTTTGCGGGCCGGATCGCGCAAAAACAGATGCAGACGGCGCGGGCCGCAACCGATGTGGTGTCCAGCCTGATCGAGACTGCGGCGTTTTCGCTGTCCTCGGTGATAGGATCTGTGCTGCTGATGGCCACGATCGACGGGCGCATCGCGCTTTTGCTGCTGGTCTGGATCCTTGGGTATCTGATCTTCATCCGCGCGTCGCTGAAACGCATTCGCAGCGCTTCGGCGGCGAGGGCGGCGGCGCGGGCCATGGTGACGGGGCAGATCGTGGACACGGTGACCAACATGAAGACGGTCAAGCTGTTCGCCCATGCCACCCACGAAGACCGCGTCGCGCTGGAATCGATGGCCGGGTTCCGGCAAAAGGCCATTGCCTATGGCATCATCTCGTCGTGGTTCCGGTTTCTCTTGTCGGCCATTGCCGGGGTCTTGCCGGTTGCGATGATCGGCGCGACCCTGTGGCTGTGGAGCCGGGGCGAGGCCTCGGTAGGGGATATCGCGGCGGCGGGCACGATCTCGTTCCGGCTAAGCCAGATGACCGGCTGGGTTTCGTTCAGCCTGATGTCGATCTTCGGCAATCTGGGCGAGGTCGAGGACGGCATCCGTACCCTGTCGCCGGCCTATACGCTGAAAGATGCCGAGGGGGCGGCAGAGATGCCCCGGGTGCGCGGCGATATCGTGTTGGATGCGGTGACCTTTGCCTATGGCCGCAAGACCGAAGACGGCCGTGGCGGGGTCGAAGGCCTGTCGCTGCATGTGCGCCCGGGCGAAAAGATTGGCGTCGTGGGGGCGTCGGGGGCGGGCAAGTCAACGCTGGTTTCGCTGCTTTTGCGGCTCTACGACGCCGAAAAGGGCCGGGTGCTGATCGACGGGATCGACGTCACCACGGTCACGCAGGAATCCCTTCGGCGTCAGATCGGCATGGTCACGCAGGAAACCGCGATGTTCAACCGCACCGCGCGCGAGAATATCCTGTACGGCAATCCCGAGGCCACGGAAGCGCAGATGATCGACGCCGCCCGCGCCGCCGAGGCGCACGAGTTCATCGGGCACCTGCGCGATCATTCAGGCCATGTCGGATACGAGGCCTATCTGGGCGAGCGCGGGGTAAAGCTGTCGGGCGGGCAGCGCCAACGTATCGCCCTTGCCCGCGCCTTTCTGAAAGACGCGCCGATACTGGTGCTGGACGAGGCGACAAGCGCGCTGGATTCCGAGGTCGAGGCGTCGATACAGGCGGCCTTGCTGCGGGTGATGCAGGGCAAGACGGTGCTGGCCATCGCGCATCGCCTGTCAACCATCGCCGCGATGGACCGCATCATCGTGCTGGACGAGGGGCGCATTGTAGAGCAGGGCAGCCATGCGGCGCTCTTGGCGCAGGGCGGGCTGTATGCGCGCTATTGGTCGCGTCAATCGGGCGGCTTCATCGGCACCGACGAAAAGGAAGCGGCAGAGTGAAAGTGACCATCGACCGGCTGGGCCAACATGGCGATGGCATCTGCATGACCGAGACCGGCCCGATCTATGCCCCGGGTCTTTTGCCCGGCGAAGAGGTCGAGGGCGATCTGGAGGGCGACCGGCTGAGCAATACACGCATCCTGACCCCGTCACCTCTGCGCGTCAAACCACCCTGCGCCCATGCCAAGGCCTGCGGCGGCTGTCTGATGCAGCACGCGGCCGATGATTTTGTGGCCGGGTGGAAACAGGACATCGTCAAGGGTGCGCTGGCCGGGCAGGGGCTGACCGCGGCGTTCCGGCCCATGGTGACCTCGCCGGCGCGGTCGCGTCGCCGGGCCACGATCACCGGGCGCAAGACCAGGACCGGCGTGTTGATGGGCTTTCACGCCCGCGGGTCCGACACCTTGATCCCGGTGCCGGGCTGTCAACTGTTGCACCCCGACCTGATCGCCAGCTTTCCGGGCCTTGAGGCCATCGTCAAGCTGGGCAGCACGCGCAGCACGGAAATCCAGATGACCGTGACGCGCAGCCTGGGCGGGCTGGACGTGGCGGTCAGCGGCGGCAAAGAGCTGGACGGGGCCTTGCGGATGGAACTGGCGCGGGCGACCGAGCAGTACGGATTTGCGCGCCTGACCTGGGGCGATGAAACCGTGGCGCTGCGGGCCAGCCCCCAGCAGCGGTTTGGCCGGGCGCTGGTCACACCTCCGCCCGGCGCGTTCCTGCAGGCCACGCCCGAGGGTGAAAGCGCCCTTTTGCAGGCGGTAGCCCTGGCCTTGGGGCAGGCGCGTCGCGTCGCCGATCTTTTCGCGGGCTGTGGCACCTTTACCCTGCCCTTGGCCGACCGGATGGAAGTTCTGGCCGTCGAGGGGCTGGCCCCGATGACCGCCGCGCTGGACAAGGCGGCGCGCACGACCGAAGGGCTGAAGAAAGTGACGGTGCAAACCCGCGACCTGTTCCGCCGTCCGCTGGAAGCGGACGAGTTGAAGGGCCTTGACGCCGTGGTGATCGACCCGCCCCGCGCCGGTGCCGAGGCGCAGACCCGGCGGCTGGCCGAAGCGCGGGTGCCGGTGGTCGCCGCCCTGTCCTGCAACCCCATCACTTTCGCGCGAGATGCGCTGATCCTGACCCAGGCAGGCTATCGTCTGGACTGGGTTCAGGTGATTGATCAGTTCCGCTGGTCGTCGCATGTCGAGGTGGCGGCGCGGTTTTCCCTGGGCCCAACCTGATTCGCAGCCGGGGCGGGCCTCTTGGAAGTTGGGCGGATTTCGTGTAAACGCCGCAAAAACGCAAAAGACGGGCAGAGCATGGCAAGACTATTTCGGGCGCTTTTCATTCTGACACTTGCCATGGCGCTGGGGTCTTGCGGGTCAAAGTTCCGCACCTATAACGGCCCGACGGTGACGCAGGTTCAGGTCCACAAGGCCGACCGCAAGATGTATCTGCTGCATGACGATCAGGTGCTGCAATCCTATGACATCGCCCTGGGTTTTGTCCCCGAGGGGCCCAAGCAGGTCGAAGGCGACGGCAAGACGCCCGAGGGGCTGTACTATATTTCGCATCGCAACCCGCGATCAACCTACCATCTGTCGCTTGGCGTTTCCTATCCCAACGAGGCGGATGTGGCCAATGCCGAAGCCCTGGGCAAACGCCCGGGGGGGGATATCTTCATCCACGGCGGGCCGACACATCGCACGGCCACGCGCGACTGGACCGCAGGCTGCATCGCCGTGAAGGACCGCGAGATCGAAGAGATCTACGCAATGGTCAATCCCGGCACGCCGATCTGGATCATGCCCTGACAGCGCGGGGGCAGATTTTCCCCCATCATCCTGATCTTATTGAGAAACGACCGGCTGCGGCGCGGGCATGAACCCCGCCGGGGAACCCGCCATCAGGCACCACCAGATCTTGCCGCTTTCCTCTTGATACCAGGCGAATCCCAGTTGGGTGGCGCGAGGGTCCAGCAGGACGTCGCGCGTATCGGCCTGACCCATCCAGGCCGACAGGGTTTCCAGTTCGGTCTGGAAGGTTTCCGAAATCAACTCTCCCAGCAGCTTGCCCGAATAGCCCGCCCGTTGCGCGCGCAGCAGGGGTGATGATCCGTCCGACCCGAAGTGCCAGGGCCGGTTCTGCACCGACATGTCGCGCGAATGGGTCGCCGCCGCCGCGTTCAACTCGGGGCTAAGCGCCATGTCCGCCGCACCACGCGCCCGGCGCAGTGAATTGACCGCGTCCAACGTGCGGAAATAGATCGCGTTGGTGTCGTTGGGTCCGATCCGGTAAACCCGGGGAAGCGGTTTGCCATCGGTCCCCAGGGGAACGTCGGGGGGGCCACCACAGGCCGCCAGCATCGCCGCACCACCCAGAAGGAAGACTGACCGTCTGTTCATTATACCCTGCACTCCAAAACGCGCCACGCCCGGCCATTCCCTTTACTCAAAGCGCGGGCCAACTTCAAACAGGCTCTGCAAGACCTTGCCGATTGACGTGGGTTTGATTTGCGGCGCAGGGCTCAAGGCTGTATGAGCCGCGTTGAACAGACCCCAAGGAGTTCGCCGGATGACGCGTGAGAACAGATCAGACCTGGATCGCCGCCGTTTCCTGACAGGGGCGACGGCTGTTCTGGGCGCCATGTCGGCCGCTCCGGCCCTTGCACAGGCCGGCACCACCGAAATGGAAACGCCGGCGCAGCAGGGCACCATCCGCAACAACATTTCCAGCTTCCGGTTTCTGGACTGGCAGGACTATTTTGCCAATACCAACAACGGCGTGATTCTGGTGGACATCACCTCGCGCGCGCTGCATTTCTGGTCCGAGGATCTTTCGGTCTACAAACTTTATCCCACATCGGTTCCCCTGTCCGAAGAGTTGACGCGACGCGGCAGCACCGAGGTGATCCAGAAGGTCGTGAACCCGACCTGGCGCGCCACGGCGGGCGAGTTGGAGCGGAACCCGGATTGGCCGAAAATGGTCGAAGGCGGGTCGCCCGACAACCCCCTTGGCGTGCGGGCCCTGTATCTGGGCTGGCCCGCCTATCGGATTCTCGGCACGCATGACACGCGCAAGATTGGCCGCCGTTCCTCCAATGGTTGCA